>UQFU01000070.1 GCA_900540425.1 uncultured Alphaproteobacteria bacterium | reverse complement strand
GGCTGCTCCGGAAGTGCCGGCTGTTGTCTCCCGCCCTGCCGTTCGTCGTGCCGACAGTCGTCTGGATGCCTGGATCCGGCGCCAGTCCGGAGAAGAAACGCTTTCCGAAACGGAACGGCCGTCAGCTGTGCCGGGCTCCCGGCCGCAACCTGTGCCGCAAACCTGGCAGGCACAGCCCGCTGGAGATGCCCGGCCTCAGGCTCCGGCTTCGTCACAGCCGCAAAATGCCGCTGCTGCGCAGGATATCTTAAATCGTATCGGACAGGCGGCCGCACAGGAGGTTGAGCTTCCGGCCGTTCCGACGCCGTCGTTTTCAAATTAACCATATTTTCATAATAAAAGGATATACTTATAATAAGTCATATCGGCTTTTTGCTGTGGTGGAAAAACCACCTTATTTATTGCATAAAAATAAGATTTTTCTTATTATAAAAGAAAAGGTTTAAATCAGACAGGGGTGTTGAGATGAAAGAGCCGATTTTAAAAGCGGTGGCCAATCCCCCCAAAATTTTGTGGGGGCCGTTCCTCCCGGTTCTGCTGAACTTCGGGATACAGTTTCCGCTGATGTTTATTTTTATCGGAACCTTTAACATGAATCCGCTGCTATTTATCTTTTTGATTGTGGTCGGACATATTTCCATTATTTTAATTGGCGCCAAAGAACCGCATATCGGCAATATGATTCAGGCCTTTGGGCAGGCCAATAAAACATCAACCAATCTGTACAAGGCAAAGGGGAACAAATTTGCACCCTGATTTTGATTTTTTTAAGATATTCGTAGAAGGGCTTTCCGGGGCGGACGTTCTGGTGGCTTTGGTTGGTTTTGTCTCGGCGGCGGCTTTTGCCGGTTTTTGGGCGACCAAAATCGGCCATTTGGTTTTGCCGCAGCCGCGGGAGTCCCGCGTTTCCGACTTTTTGCCTTTCAGCAAGCTTCTGGCTGACGGAATAACCGTTCGCTGCTATAATGGTTCGTTGATGCGTGTATTTAAAGTTGACGGGATTGATTTGGCGTTTGTGGAAGACGAAAAAGTTATTTCGATGCTTGAGGCGCGCAAGTCTTGGATTGACGGAATGGCCGGCATGCAGGTTTACAGCCGCGTTATAACCATGCGGGAACGGATTCCGCTTGATGCCGAGGTTCGGGATTTTAATAATCCTCTGCTGGAGCAGGTTTCCGATGTTTGGCGCAGCACGCTTGACCGTGTTTATAACAACAGCCACTATATTATTTTGAGTGTAACCGACCGCGACGATGCTCTGAAAGATTTGAATTATGCTTCGCAGTCTTTGTTGGCAACGCTGAATGATTACGGCATTAAAGCCATGTATGAAACCGAAGACAGCAAAGTGGAAGACAGCCCGTTTTCGCTTTTTGCCAAGATCTGCAGCCCGCTTTCCCGCCCTCAGCCGAAAATCCGCAATGCCGAAGGTCCGCAGCTGAATGAGCTTTTGACGGCCGATCATATCCACTTTACCGGAGAGGAGGGGATTATCCGCTTTTTTTCCGGCGAAAAGGAAAAGCTGGCGATTGTCATGGGGATACGCAGCCCCGGAGATTTCATGGATGAAGCTATGGTTGCTTCGCTGCTTTCCATCGATTGCGAGCTGAATCTGTTGCACAATATTAAGCCGATATTCAAACCTAAGGCCCGGGCTCTCCTGATGCAGCAGCAGCGCATGGCCAAGGTAACCAGCTTTTCGCCCGAAGTGATCGGGCAGTATGATATTGCTTTGTCCTCAATCGAAGACAGCGATGCCGATTATCAGTCTCTGACCGAATATGCCATGTCGGTAATTTTGTTGGGCGACAGTACCGAAGAACTGGATTTTGCGGAATCGGAAGTGCAGCGGATTTGCCGTACTTTCGGCGTTACGCCGGTGCGCGAAGGCTGGGTAACCCAGGCTACCTTTTTTAACCAGTTCCCGACTTATGAAACTTTTCCGCGGACATACCGCTATCTGTCGCGTGTGGTGGCGGCAGCGGTTTGCTTTGAAAAACCTTCCGGCGGTTTCAACAAAAGCGACTGGGGGCCGGGGCCGATTTCGATTTTCCGAACCACGACCGGTTCGGCCTACAAGTTTCAGTTCCATGTCAGCGCCGAAGAAGCCGCGGTTGCCCACTGTTGTATTATCGGTCCGACCGGTCAGGGTAAAACGACATTGCTGACTTTTTTGGCCGGACAGGCGATGCGGCATCACGATCTGAAAGTCTTCTTCTTCGACCGATATCGCGGTGCGGAAATCTTTACCCGCTCCATCGGCGGCGCCTATGTGGGGTTTGACGGTGATGAAAAAAACGTTTCCATTAACCCGTTTGACTGCCCGAATACACCTAATAACCGTGCTTTTCTGCGCCGCTGGATGCGTGCGATTACCTTGGTTGACGATGCCCAGTCCGAAAAGGAAATTGCCCGTGCCGTAACCACGGCTTTTGACTATCTGCGGCCCGAAGAACGAATTATGAGCAACCTTTACAAAAGTTGTTTTTCACCCACCGGCAACATGCGTCGGGAGTTGTTCAAATGGGTTAATCCGGAACAGTACGGCAATATTTTTAATGCCACCAACGATAGCCTGGATTTGAAGTCCAAACGCTTTATGGCTTTTGACTTTACCCATATTTTTGAAGACGAAACGCTGGCGCCGGCCGTCATCAGTTACATCATGCACCGTATTCAGGGCGAAACCGGCGAGACCGGCGTGCCGTCGCTGATTATGATCGATGAAACCGCGCCGATGCTGAAACATCCGATGTTTCGCGATTACTTTATTATCGGTCTTCAGGAAGGGCGTAAAAAACGTCAGGCGTACCTTTGCGCTTTCCAGCAGCCGAATATTATTGACAAGCTGGGGATTGGCGAGGTTGTTCGCGGCCAATGCCAAACGGTTATTTTCTTCCGCAATCCTCAGGCCCAGTTGGAAGACTACGCCAACTGGAATTTGACTAAAAGCGAGATGGATTTTATATTCGGCAAATCTTACCGCGATTTTCCGTATGCAATTTTGCTGTCCCGCCCGGCAACCGGCGAATCCGTTATTCTTGATGTTGATTTGAGCGGGCTCGGACCGTACCTCAAGCTGTATAACTCCAGCCGCAAGAACGTCTTGCTGGTGCAGGAACTCATAAAAGAGTACGGCGAGGAAAACTTTGTTACAAAATATTTAAATATTGCATGATTTACGCAAAATTAATTTCTCCTGCTGTAGTTTACATGATATGATATAAGTTAAAGCAAAGAATTATATGCGGAGGTGTGAGATGAAGTTCAACGGTTTAAGTCAATTTAAGCTGCTGGTCTGTACAGCGCTTTTAGCCTCATTCTCCGGAACCGCTCAGGCTCTGATTCCGGTAACCGACCCGGGAACGCTGGCCCAGACGATTGAAAACAACATCAATCTGGGTCTGGAGTTTAAGGAGGTTAAAAAAGTCGTGGAGTTAGCCGGAACCATGAATACCACCATCGGTGACAGCATTAAGTCTTTCCATGAATATGTCGATACGTACAATCAATACAAAGATACCATAAACGGAGCGCTTGATACCGCCGGTAAATATGCCGGAATGGCCGACAGCGTACTGGGAACCGATATAAGCGGCGTGGTTGACGGTGCCCAGGGGGTAACTGACAAAGTTAGCGGTGCCGGAGATAAAGTTGTTGGAGCCGGCGAGGGAGTAGCCAATATCGGCGGCAAGGTTCAAAATGGAATTAACAGCGGAACCAACGCTTATAATGACCTGAAAGATAAAACGTCCAATAAAGACGGAACGTCCGGAAGCAGTGGAACCAACAGCGGAACTGCCGGAAGTGTGGCCGGCGGCGGCAGCGGCGCAACTGCGGCTGGCGGCGGAACCGGCGGAGTGGGTATGACATCGTCTCTCACCGGTCCCGGTACCAATAAAGGTTATGCGGTTTTACCAAATGAATTGGCTGATTATTGCGGAATTTCGGCCAGCGATATTGATGAAGTTGCCAAAAAGGGAGTTGTTGTCAACTGCCTGAAAAAATTGATTACCTACCGTAACAGTAAAACTCTGGAAGATCAGCGCTCCGCACGGGACATTTATGTTAAGGCCTTCCACGAAACCGCCTACGCCAATGTCGCCGAAGCGGTTGTAATGCGCAACTATGCGGTTAATTATGAGCGTGAAGTCCTGAAACCGCTGAGTGAAAAGCTCAAAAAGGCCAAAACCGTCCGCGACGACTATTCCGGCGTGGTTATGGTCAATAAGGAAGTCGCCAATATGCTCAACCGGATTTTGATGGTTTATGCCTCCAAGGTTTCTTATGATGCCTTGCGTGACTATGGCGATTTTGAAATTTATCCGGACGACTTGCTGCAACTTGATTAAGGTGACGGTCATGAAAAGTTATTTTTACATATTTCTGGCATTAGCCTTCATCCTGCTGCCTTCAAAGCGGGCCGAAGCTTTTGTAATTTTTGACGTTAGCACCAAGGTGCAGGATATTGCCGAAAAGGTGATTGAATGGGCCAAATATGCCAGCGAAAGAATTAGTGCCAGCGAACACAAGCTGCGCGACAGCAAGCTGGGTAAAATGGGAGCCAAAGCTCATGAACATTATACCAAGTTAAACAAGTTTTTGATCCGGGATCGCAAGTTGGGAATGTTAAAGGTTCCGACCTATATAAGCAGCGTTGCAACCA
Source organism: uncultured Alphaproteobacteria bacterium (assembly GCA_900540425.1). Lineage (GTDB taxonomy): Bacteria > Pseudomonadota > Alphaproteobacteria > RF32 > CAG-239 > MGBC133411. The sequence goes on along the minus strand of UQFU01000070.1, from coordinate 4,004 downwards.
GCGTTGACGGGACTTATGCTCAAATTCAGGCAAAATACGTTCCGACTTTCGGCGGCGGTCAGGATGCTGCCAAAAAGAACAATCAGGCACGCCATAATATGGAAGTCCAGCACAATCTCGTGGCTGATGTTTATGCCCGGGCATTTACTCTGCGCAATACCTTGGTTGAAGAACGCAAAAAAGGCGAGCTGTCGGTCAAACCTGAAAATACGCGCGAATTGATTGAGGCCGGCCGCGCTTATAACGAAAAAATGATTCAACGCTATGTGGATATCCTGAGCATGGAAACGGCAATGTTGGATTTTGATAATACGAGCGTCCTCATGGAAGCCGATCCGCGCCGTTTGCAGCGTGCTAAAGATGTCAGCGGAGACGGGGAGGAAAAATAATGAAAAATCATGTTTTGACATTTTCTGCCTTTCTCCTTTTGGGAATAGCATTGTATGCTTCGCCGGCTTCGGCTTTTGTAACCACGGACGTTGCCGAAGGAGCCGGACGGGTTGTGGCTACGGTCGGCGATACTGTCCGTGCCGGCGGTGTTGAGTTAGAAAAATTGGAACACAAAATTTTCGGGGAAAAAATTTTTGGCAAAGAAGGAACAAAGTTTAAGGAGAGGGAAATAGAAAAATATATGCCCAAGATTAAAGGCTGGGCAACCCAATATGCCAAAGACCGCTCGGAGGTCGGCGATCCCAACAAAAAAACCATTAAGGACAATGCCGCGTTGCTGGCGCAAACCGAAGCCGAAATTGCCGAGCTGAAAGTCAAAAGAACGCTTGCCCGCAAAGAAGCGGAAGCTTACTATAACATTATCGAAAAAAATTATCAGGAGAAACTTGCTTCTTATGAGGCCAACAAAGAAGCCCTGCTAGCCATGCAGAAAGAACAAATGTCAAAGCTAAACCTGACCGAAATTGCCCAGCGGAAATTAGACGAGTTCAAAGCCAAAGCAGAGGCCGAAATGGAAGCTAAACTGGGCGAAGAAATGGCTGCAGTGCAGGCAGCTGTCAATACGGTAGCCAGCGGATATCAGTCAGCCAAAACAGCGGTCGAAAAACAGTATAAAAAAGATCAGGCCGCGCTTGATGCCGATTTGAAAGACATAACCAACAGGCGCGATGCTTTGGAAACAGAAATCAAAGAATTGAGCGAAAGCCTGGAAAAAGAAAAGGAACTGCATCAGGATACCATGGCGATTGAAATGAAAATCAGCGCCGCCCAGGCCGAACGCGACCAGCTTAATCAGCAGATTAATGTCGAAATCCCGGCAAAATATGATACTCTTGAAAAAGAAGCGACTTCCAAAGCCAACAGCCTGCTTACGGATTTTGAAAAAGCCAAGCAGGAAAAAGTTAGCGAATATGCCGCCAAACAGGCAGAACTTGAAATCGCCTATGAAGACAAGGTCAATGAGTTTATGGAAGAACTGAAAAGCCAGGACATTAATGTAGAAGGCCTTTTGAACGGCAGTACTGTTAATAATGCGGTTGACAATACCGTCAAAGACATGGAAGACGAAATCAAAATTGCCGCCAGCGAACTGTTGGAATACAAAAGCTCATTTGAAGATAAGTTGGCAAACCGGATTCGCGATATTGAAGCGCAAATTCAGGATAAGGAAGATACGGTCAAACGTCTCAAAGAGCAGCTGAAAAATCAGGTGGAGGACAATATTAAGGCCGAACTCGGCATCAAGGTCGATTCGCCGGATACGGCTCTTGAGACAGCAATGTCCAAAAACTATATTGACCCCAATAAGCCGGAAACTGCCGAAAATGTTGATGAAATCCGCCGCAACCGTTTCATTGAACGCCGCGACGCTTATATGTCTTCTTACGCCGATGCGGTAATGATTAAAAACCGGATTATTCCGGATCTGGCAATCCTTGAAAATTTTGCTCAGAACACCGACAGCATGGATACGGTCACCGGAGTCATTGAGGCTGACACGAATATAAAGGTTAAAACAATTGAAGCCCTGATGCAATATGCCGAAATTTTGGTGGCTCAGTTACGTATGGATACGGCTACCGAATTTGGCAAACTGCTGTCATATAAGGTCAAGAACCCCGATAAAGAAATTACGAACTTCAATTTGGACGATTATATTTATAATTGTACCGTTGAGCAGGGAGAAAAGAAATGAGAAAAACAACTGCTTCAGCCCGGAAAACATTAACCTTTGCTCTGGTCTTAGGGGCAATGTTAACTTTCAGCACGCGCTGTTATGCCCTTTTTGGGTTGTTTGGTTTCGGCATTCCGGTTATTGAACCGGTTTCAACAGCCAGCCAGTTGGGAAAAACCGTTTCCGTTGCCGCAACGGAGGTGATCTCTCTGCTTAATAAGGCACAGCAGGTTTATGGCAACCAGATAACCGCCAAATACCTGAGTTATGTTACCAAATTCGGCAAAAAACTGGATGCGCACAAACAACTTCCCGGCACCAAACGGGTTCAGGAGCCAAAAACTCTGGAAAAGGAACTCGGCGTTGAAGATCTGAATCACGACGAAGCCGCGGTTAAACGCGCAATTTACCGGTTATTTCTTGAATACCCGAGTGATGATATCATCTTGCAAATGAATTATCGTAATAAAGCCCGCGAATTTTATGATGATGTGGTTATTGATGTCTATTCTGGCAGCCGTGAATTGAGCAAATACCTGACTAATGACGTGGCGGCCAAGTTTGCCAAACTGCGTGAAGATATGGCCAATGGCAAAGATGGAGCTCAAAAAGCCGAAAATATGAATGCGGCATTGTATAATAACTATATCGCCGCCCACATGACCATGGACAGTATTGTCGCCGTCGTTCAGGAAGCAACTGCAATGAAGGCGCAGTTGGAAGCAGCCAAATCAATCCGCGATAATTTGAAACCGCTGATTTATGAAAACTCCAAACAATGCCCGAAAACCAATACCGTCAACGGCGATGTTCAGGGAATGACGGTATCTTATAACCTGCCGACCTCCGGACGTATTGGCGGCGGTTACGAAATGGCTTTTGCGCAGATTCAGACAGATAATGAAACCGAAAAAGTCTATAATCCTGATGAAGATATGTTTAAACGTGAGGATTACGAGGGCCGCGACACGACCGGAAGTGTAAGTTTTGAATTGGGTGTAGACCCGAAAATCGAATATCCGCTGTATAACAGTCGTTATAAAATCAATGAGCTTGATAAGCTGGAGCCGATTTATGACAATATCCAAAAAGCAATGATTGCCCATAACCTGATTAAAAAATTGCGTTCGGCTAAAGAAAGTTTCGACCGTTACAATGATATTGTCCGTTTGCACGAACGTTCCAAGGTTCAGTTGGCTATGAGCGACCAATGCGGCGTTAATCTGCTTGCCAATGTTTATGTTGACCCCGGCAAAGTCTGGTGCGGCGCTTCAAATTGCCAGTATATTGACGATTTCGGAAAACGTTCCGGTATTACGTCCTGGGCGTTGGAAGCCTATGACACAGCCAAAGCAGCGCAAGTTAAGGGCATTCCTGAAAGCTCCTGGCATATTCCGACCCCGGTGGCAACGCCTAATCCCAATCCGGTTACTTTGGAAACCGAGCCGATGTTTTTGGACAAGCAGTCGCCGGAAGAAGCCAATATCAATGCCAATTTGGACGAGTTAGGCGGTGACGAACTTTCTGACGAAGGACGTAAAGCCGAATTGCTGCCTTGGCAGGTTGGATCGGTCGGTATGGAAGCTATTGCCGATGATTTGAGCGGTTGGGGAACAACCTGGGACAATTTCCGAATATGGAATGATGTTCGTAGCTTCTATGTACAGTTGATTATGTTCAAGTATGAAAACTTTTATACCAAAACCCGTGCCGATACCGCTGAATATATTATTCAGGAAGGTATGACAGGGTGGAATATCGCCAATCGCAACAATGCTCAGAAAAGAGTTAAGGAAGAGGCTGAACAGGCGCGTGCCAAAGCCCGCAGCGATGCCGCTTCGGCTCGCAGCGCTGCCTATGGCGCAGCCCGCCGGCCTTG
>UQFU01000069.1 GCA_900540425.1 uncultured Alphaproteobacteria bacterium | reverse complement strand
AAATGTGCAATAATTTATTGTCATGCCCTAAGGAATTTTGTCAATTAATCAGGCGGGAGTTAACGTACTGATTTTTTTTGCTGTCTGCGTCGGGCAGGCTTGAATTGACAGCCATCGCAATTATCTATATCGCACATGGAAATTTTATAACTAAGGTGGTATGAACATGAGATCCTCCTCTAAACCGGAAAAAAGAACTTATACCGATCTTTTGATTATATTAGTCATTTTGGCGGCTGTCTTGGCCTGGTTTTTTTGGCCTTCGGCGCACCGGAAACCGGCTTCCGAAGATTCTCGTCCGCAGGAACTTGCTCTGAACGTAATGCCGCTTGCGCCGCGCGATGTTTCGCTGACACAGTCCTATATCGGTTATGTTACGCCGATTCATTCCGTTGACATCGTTCCTTATATCAATGGTTTTCTTGAAGACATCATGGTCGATGGCGGTCAAAGAGTTGAGCGCGGCGACAATCTGATTCTCATTCGCCAAAATGAATATAAAGCCAGCCTTGAGGCGGCGGAGGCCTCCGTTTTACAAGCAGATGCCACCTTAAACAATGCTGCGGTCTATTACCGCCGGGTGAAGCAGGCAGGTACCAAAGTTATTTCCAAAACCGAATTGGACAATGCCAAAGCCTCTTATCTCTCGGCTAAAGCCGCTCTGGCTCAGGCTAAGGCCAATCGGGATCTGGCCAAGGTTAATTTTGACTATACGATTATTCAGGCGCCGATCAGCGGCATTGTCGGCAATGTTGACCTCACCCGCGGGGACTATGTTTCTCCGTCAAGCGGAACCTTGCTGAAAATTATCCAGTTTGATCCGATTCGGGTTGTTTTTTCCATTACCGACAAAGATTACCTCAACGAAATGGCCAAACAATCGGGCGGGTTGTTTAACGGCGAAGCAATCAAAATCCGCCTCAGTAACGGCCAGATTTATAATAAGACCGGAAAATTCCGGTTCTTGGACAATGAAATCAACCGTTCTACCAATTCAATCGCTGTTTATGCCGATTTTGAAAACGAAAATCATACTTTGGTCGCCAATGCTTATGTTGACGTTTTGTTGGAGAAAAATATAAAAAACGGCGTTCCCGTACGCCAAAATCTGGTCACAATGGAAGATTCCGGAAACTATGTTTATGTGGTAAAGGACGACAGGCTTGAGCGGCGCAAAGTTGATATTTTGGGGATTAGCGGCAATGATTATATCCTCAAGAATACTTTTGCCGCCGGCGAATATCTGGTCTTGGACAAAGTCGGCCGCATTATCCCCGGTCAAAAACTGAAACTTAATGTCGTTGGCGGCAAAACCGGGGAGGAGCAGAAATAATGTTTTCCGAATATTTTATTGACAAGCCGCGGTTTGCGGGAGTCATCGCCATTATTATGGTCTTGCTGGGCTGTCTGGCCATTGTTGTTTTGCCGATTTCCCAATATCCGCAGATTACGCCGCCGCAGATCGTTGTCAGCACCACCTATCCCGGCGCCAGCGCACAGGTTCTGGTCGATACGGTTGCTGTCCCGATTGAAAATCAGATTAACGGTGTAGAAGACATGCTCTATATGTCTTCAACGTCTGACGACAACGGCTCCTATGACCTGACGGTAACGTTTAATATCGGGACGGATCCGGACATTGCCCAGGTCAAGGTCGAAAACCGCCTCCAGCAGGTGATGTCGCAGCTGCCGGCGATTGTGACTCAGGAAGGGCTTGAAGTTAAAACCCAGTCGGCCAATATCTTGGGAATGTTGGTGCTGCGTTCTCCAAACCGGACGTATGATGATTTGTTCTTGAGCAATTTTGCTTATAGCAATATCAAGAACAGTCTGGCCCGCGTGCCCGGAATGGGCGATGTTTCGATTTACGGCCCGCAGTACAGCATGCGCATCTGGCTCAATTCTGACCGTATTTCCTCTTTGGGACTGGACAGTTCCGATGTGGTTCAGGCAATCGAAAATCAGAATGTTCAGGCTTCCATCGGGCGGGTCGGCGCCGCTCCGAGCAGCAAAGATACGCCGGTCGTCTTGAGCCTGACGGCCAAAGGGCTGTTGAATAACGTAAAAGATTTTGAAGAAATCGTTATAGCCACTTCGGCCGACGGCGGCATTGTCAGGCTCAAAGACATTGCCCGCGTTGAGCTTGGCGCCGACAGTTATCAGATGAATGCCGATTTTGACAATACTCCTGCAGTAGTTATCGGTTTGAGCCAGACGCCGAATTCCAACTCGCTGGATATTATGAAAAATGTCCGCAAAGAAATTGAAAAATTGCAAAAAACCTTTCCCGAAGATATTCGTCTGGAAACCGCCTACGATTCGACGGACTTTGTCCGCGCTTCAATTGAAAGCATTTTGGAAACTTTGGTCATTACTTTTTCCCTGGTGGTTTTGGTTACCTTCGTTTTTCTGCAGCGTTGGAAAACGACCCTGATCCCGCTTATCACCATTCCGGTTTCGCTGATTGCAACTTTTGCCATTATTTATATGCTTGGGTTTAATATAAACATTTTGACGCTGTTTGCCATGATTCTGGCTATCGGCCTGGTTGTTGACGATGCCATTATCGTGGTGGAACGTGTGCAGTATTTGATGCTTTACGAAAAACTGGACGCCAAAGCGGCTTCAATTAAGGCAATGCAGCAGATTGCCAGCGCCATTGTCGCCACCACTTTTGTTTTGTTGTCGATTTTTATCCCGGTCGGCCTGATGGCCGGCATTACCGGCAAAATTTATCAGCAGTTTGCCGTTACCATTGCGACCGCGGTTGTCTTTTCGGCCTTTAATGCCCTGACATTGAGCCCCGCTCTTTGCGCCATCTTTCTGCGTAACGACGATGCTTCGGTCAGCAGCCGCTTTTTTGCCTGGTTTAATGATACGATCGACTTTTTTCGCGATAAATATACCGGCGTCGTCGGCTGGTTTTCTTCTTATCTGAAAATCACCGCCTTGGTCGTGCTCGGAACCATTGCCGTGGTAGCGCTGATATTCACCCGTACCGCATCGTCTTTTATTCCCGAAGAAGACCAGGGAATTATTTTTTCCAATATTCAGCTGCCCAATACGGCAACCATCAACCAGACCAACGACATCTTGCAGGAAGTCGGTCAGAAGGTTATGCAAATGGAGGGAGTCAAATATTATATCTCCGTTGCCGGCTACTCGATTTTGGGCGGCGGCGGCGAAAACGTGGCGCTGGGTGTCGTCGGGCTGCAGCCCTGGAACAAACGGACGGCAAAGTCGTTGTCCATAGAAAGCCTGACCAACCGCCTGACCGAAACTTTTGCCGCCAATGCCGAGGCCGAGATCAATTTTTTTGCCCCTCCGGCAATTCCCGGCATCGGCAATTCGGACGGCCTGTCTTTGGAACTGCTGGCAGTAAGCGGCGATGCCACACCCAATGAACTGTTTCAGAAAATGCAGGAATTGCTGATGAAAATGAATACCAGCCCCGAACTGTCTTATGCTTTTTCAACTTTTACCGCCGATACGCCGCATATTTACCTGAACATCGACCGGACCAAGCTCCAGGCATACAAAATTTCGGTTGCCGCATTGTTCGAGGCTCTGCAAAATAACCTCGGCTCCCGTTATATCAATAATATTACGCTGAGCGGACAGGTTAATAAAGTCATTATCCAGGCAGATTTTCCCTACCGCCGGAATATTGAAGACGTTGAGAACCTGCATGTCCGTTCGACCGACGGCCGGTTGATTAAGGTCAGCAGCTTTGCTTCGGTCAGTACGGAAGTCTCTCCGAAAGTCATTTATCGCTACAACCAATATACCTCGGCCGCCGTCACGGCCCAAACCGCACCCGGCGTCAGTACCGGAACGGCTATTGATACCATATTGGGCATCGGGCGCCAGTTGCTCGGAAATAGTTATGAAATCGCCTGGACCGGGCTCAGCCTTCAGGAAGTTGAGGCTTCCGGGCTGGCCGGAATGCTGATTGCGCTGGCTTTGGTCTTTTGCTATTTGTTTCTGGTGGCGTTGTATGAAAGCTGGATGCTGGCGTTTGCCGTCATGTTTTCAACCGTTTTTGCCATTTTGGGAGCTCTTGCCGGACTGCACCTGATGGGATTGTCGCTGAGCATTTACGCGCAGCTCGGATTGATTATGCTGATTGGGTTGGCTGCCAAAAACGCAATTTTGATTGTCGAATTCACCAAAGCTTACCGCGATGACGGCGCCGATATTGTGAAAGCCGCCCAAAAAGGGGCTTCGGAGCGGTTTCGCGCGGTGTTGATGACGGCGCTGACCTTTATTTTGGGCGTTTTCCCCATGGTCATCGCCACCGGTGCCGGCGCTTCAAGCCAGATTTCCATCGGGACTTCGGTGTTTTTCGGCATGATTGCCGCCACCTTTGTCGGCATTATCTTTATTCCGGCGCTGTTTGCCTTTTTTGAAACAATCAAGGAATGGGCCGGTCACGGGCAGGAGGAAGAAAAAATTGTCAAAGAAACCCGTACCAAGGGCAATCCGCTGGGCATCAGCCTTAACGACAAACCGGCCAAAGCCAAATCCGGAGGTGCCAAAAATGCGTAAAATAGAAATTGTTTTGCTGGGATTTTTGGCGGCGTCTTGTTCAGTCGGCCCCGATTACCGCCGCCCTGCATTGTATAAGGATACCGCCATTCAGGAGAGCCTGGGCCTGAAGGAAATTTCCGGCCGTCTTGTTACCAAAGACTGGTACAAAGATTTTAACGATCCGGTTTTGAACCGGCTGGTTGCCGATGCGCTGAAAAACAGTCCCAATGTCAAGATTGCCGTACAAAAGCTGCGCGAAGCCCGCAGTACGCTGAAAATCAACGCCGTCAACAATTTCCCAATGTTCAACGCCGACGGCAGCTACCATTATAACAAACCAAGCAAAAGCATTGGCTATACGATTGATACGGATTATTACCAACTGGGGCTTGACGCTTCTTGGGAACTTGATATTTGGGGCGGCGGCAGAAGGCAGACCGAAAGTTCGATGGCCCTGTTTGAAGCGGCGGCCGCCAGCCTTGATAATGTCTATCTGACCATGACCGCCGAAGTAGCCGCCGATTATATCGGCCTGCGCACCGCTCAGGAACAAATCCGCATTGCCGAACAAAATCTCAAATTGCAGGAAGACATCTACGATGTAATCGCCGCCAAAAACAAATACGGTCTGGCCGACAACGTCGCCCTGAATCAGGCCAAATATACGGTCGAAACGACCCGCTCGACAATCCCTGACCTCAAAAAACAAGAAGAAGCTTATAAAAATGCTCTGGCGATATTAGTCGGAAAACTTCCCGGAACGCTTGACGTCCTGCTGTCCGAAAGCAAACGCAACCTGATACGGCGCCGGTTCGGTTATGACCTTTCCCGTTTGTATGAACTTCCGGTCGCCACCGTCCGTAACCGCCCTGACGTCCGTATTGCCGAACGTCAGCTTCATGCCCAAAATGCCTTGGTCGGCAAAGCGATTGCCGACCTGTACCCGAATGTCAGTTTCAGCGGATTTTTGGGCTGGCAGTCGTTGGAGGTATCCGGCCTGATTGATAAAAAAAGTTATATGTATAATTATTCCCCGTCCGTAACACTGCCGATTCTTCATTGGGGACAGTTGCAAAATCAGGTGGAATTACAAAAAGAAACCACTTTGGAATATTTCTACCAATACCAAAACAGCGTTCTGAATGCGGTCAGCGAAATCAAAAATTCTATGACTGCCCTCAATGAGGAATATCGCAAAAATACGTCGTCTTATCAGGCTGCCAAAGCTCAAAAAAGCGCCGCGGCGCTGACGTTGGATAAATATAACCGGGGACTGGTCGAGTTCAGCGACGTCATGACCGCGCAACAAAACCTGCTTGCGTCGCAAAATCAGCTGGTTGTCAGCAATGGCCAGATTTATCTTGACGTAATTGCCTTTTACAAGGCTTCCGGCGGCGGATATCAGCCGCAGACTTTTGAGCAGGCCTATATGTCGCCCCTGTTAAAGGGTTTGCCCTGCAAAGCCCGTTGCGGCCTGTAAATGTAGAGGTTTGTCGTTTCGGGAATGTCCGTAAACCGATGGGCATAACCGCGATTTTCCATACACTCGCGATAAGCTTTGGGCTTGATGTTTTCATCATCGCGAAGCGAGTTGACAATCAGCGGCTGGGCTCCCGGATAAGGCACATAAGTTGCCCAGATGCCGCGCTCGGCATGCCAGTCGGCGCGAATGTCCAGCTTGGCCTCTTCCGAATAAAACCAGCTGTTGATATCCGGCGTCCAACTCCAGTTTTCGGCAGCCCGCAAACATTCCGAATGATCGCGGGAAAACTTGATGACCCCGGTTCGCGGCCGCTCCCAATGATAAACAATCTGCCCCTGCGCATCATCCTCATAAACAGAAGTGCAGGCTGCCGTCGCCAATACCGGCAAAATAAGTAAAAGGTTTCTGATTGTCATTTCCCTGCCTCTAAAAGTCCAAGTTTGCATAATTTTTTGCCGGCAGGACGCCTTTGACCGAATCTTTTAAAATATCCTTGAAACTGGGGCGCGACTTGATTTTGGAATACCACAGCTTGGCATAACGGTAATTTTCCCACGGCACGTCGCCCAAATAGTCAATTACCGACAAATGCGCCGCTGCAGTAACGTCGGCCAGAGAAAATTCCGCACCGCCCAAATAATTGCGTCTTTCGCTGAGCCAGTCCAGATATTCCATATGAAATTTCAGGTTGTTTAACCCGATTTTCAGGATGCGCGAGTCCGGAGCCAGCCCCTGGCTGAAACGCTTAAAAACTTTTTCCTGGACAATATTGCGATAAACTTCGCGATAAAATTTGTCGTCAAACCAAGACATCAGCCGGCGGATTTCGGCGCGTTCTCTGGGAGATTCGGGCATCAGGCGGATTTCGGCAGAAATTTCTTCCAAATATTCGCTGATGGCATAGTCTCCGGAAATAACATTGCCGTCACTAACAAAAATCGGCAGTTCCCCGGCCGGATTAAGCTTGTACACATCGGCCGAAAGCGCCCAGGGTTCTTCTTCTTTCAAAACGAAAAGCATTTTTTTCTCGCTCATTTCCAAACGGATTTTGCGGCTGTGGGGCGAAACCGGATGATGTATCAGTAAAACCATTTGAACGCTCTTTCATTCTAAAATTTATATTGTCAAATTGTAACCTCTGGAATTTAAAGGTCAAGCTCCTAAAATCCTACTCGGTAAAAACCGGCGGCACAATTCTCTGGCTCTCTTGTTCGTATTTCCGAACCATATCCTGAAGCTCCCGTGCAAATTTGTCCCGATTCTCTTTTTTCTCAATATATAAAATCAGGCTCCGCATCAGCGAGTCATGATATTTTGACGCCTTTGAAACCCCGATGAACAGCGGCATGTTCCAAATCGCCTGTTTAGAAAAGCTGAGTTTGCTCCTAAGGCCGAGTTTGGAAGCTTTGATAACCCCAAGATAATAGCTGGCAATGATATAATCAACTTTTTTGTTGTAAAGTTTTTTGAACATTTCCGTAGCGTCGGATTCTCTCAGCAAATTAAGCTTTTCAAGCTCGCCGTTAACATAGTCGCTGAACCGGTCGTCGGCAAAACGCCCGCCTTTGAGCTTTTTCAGATCGGATAACTGCTTAATCTCGCCAACCCGTTCCGGCAGCATGATGATTGTAACCGGATTGTCGATAATTGCCGGCATCACATAATCCAGGCCGTCATAAATCTTGGTTCCGTAATAAATCCCGAAAATAATGTCAACGTCCCCGGCCCGGACCCGTCTTACCAAATCGGAATAATCGGTGCTGCCAATGAATTCCGGATGTAAAGAATTGGTCTGAAAAAAATCGTTGATCATGTTGGTAAAAATGCTGGCATATTCCGCACGGCTTTGCCCGTACCCCAGCTTACGGATATTATAGACTCCAAACGGCGGATAATCCATAAAACTGGTATATCCGACAGTTTTCTGCTGTCGGTTGGGATTAAAGTCAACCACGGCTTCGGCTGTTTGCGGCAAAACGGCGGCCAAAACGGCGGCAGTAAAGATTTTTTTCCAGAAATTCATTTTATCACCCTTTAAAAAACCGAGAAATCATGATAATATTATTACAATCTTAATCAATTTAGCATATTAATATTAAAAAAGATTTTATTTTGCGGAGTTTGAAAGGTCAAAATGGATAATTTACAACAGTATTCCAATAATGAAATGAACTCGTTAAACCAAATTGAACTGGAAAGCCGGGCGCTGATTCGCACCGCCTCGGCCTTGAACGTGATTAAGGAAAACTGGGAAACCCGGCACAACGAACTGGACGAGGCCTTGGAAAAAAACCGCAAGCTCTGGACGATTATTGTATCTGCCATGCAGGATAACGGCTGCCCGCAGCCGCAGGCCGTCAGAGCCAATATTATCAATCTCGGAATGTTTATTTTCAAACGGACGGTTTCGATTATGGTTGATCCCAAACCTGAAAGTCTGGGCGTGTTGATTGATATTAATATGAATATTGCCAAGGGCTTGAGCGCCCACGAAGACGCGACCGATTCGCAGGCTTCGGTATAATCCCGGCAGTCACGATAGCCGCCCCCCCCATAGTGTCATCCCTCGATTGCGAAGCAATCGTCCAGGGATCTACGAATTAATTCTCTTCTGTCACAGCACGGTGTTTTCTCTCTTCCTGTCATACCGGCCTCTTTCTTTTACTGTCATACCGGCCTCCGAGCCGGTATCCAGGT
>UQFU01000068.1 GCA_900540425.1 uncultured Alphaproteobacteria bacterium | reverse complement strand
CATTAGAATACCCCACCAACGGCGGCGATGCGCCTCCTCCGCCGGTCGTTAACAATCTGGCGGCGGAAACGGCACCGGGTTCTAACGGCAATAATATGCCAACTCCCGGACAAAATGCTGGCAGCGGTATGCCGACGCCACAGCCCTTATCTGCTCCGGCAGCAGCCCCTACTCCGACAATGAACAAGGCCGGCGGCGCTTTGCCGACTTTGCAGCCGGGAAATCCGCTGTTTGCAAAAAATGCAGCAGTTCAGAGCGAAAAAGACATTCTGTCGGAAGTCGACAACGAACTCTTCAATCAAATGTCGGATATTGAAAAACAAACGGCGTTGCTTACATTAGAGCTGCGCCGGGAGAAAATCCGCGCTGAAATTGATGCCATGAAGGCTCAGCGGCAGAAAGCCATCGAGGAACAGAAAAACATGGATGCCGACCGCGAAAACAAGCGCCTGGCCATGGAAAAGGAACTGGAACAAAAAATTATTGCCGAGCAAACCAAACTCCGCAAAATTGAACTGGCTTTTGAAAAATTGCGTCAAGAGCGGCTGTTGACGGCTTACAAAGAGCATATGCTGCAAGAAGAGCAAAAATGGATTAAAAGCAATCAGGACATTTATGATGAGATTGCCAACCAGAAAAAAGAGCAGGCTTTGTGGGCGACAAAATATAAAGAAAAGCTGCAAAAGCTGGTTTCGCTTTCCGAAAATGTTATGCAGGATGCCCAGATAAAAATGGATTCCTACAAAAGGGAAGTCAATGATCTGCAGACGCAGATTTCAATTTTGAAGGCCCGTTTGGAAGCCCAGCAAAAGACCAACCCGTTCGGACAGGAAGGCGGGGCAAATGCTGCCGGCGGACAAGGCGGGGGGAAAGTTATGGCTCCGGTTAAGAAATCAATCAATCTCGGCGATTTGTACGTTATTATGGAAATCGCCGGCCAAAGAGACGATGTCAGCGCTAGACTGATGAATCGCGAAGGCCAGACATTTCTGGTCAAGACCGGAACAAAATTAAAAAGCGGCGATGTTGTCAAAGAAATTACGCCCACCTACATCAAAACCGACCATGACGGAGAGGAAGCGTTCTTGTACTTTGCTTCCGGCGGCGTTATGGACAGCGAACCCGAAGGCGGCTCGGCTGCGAAAAAAGCAATGGCAGCCCGGGGAGCAACCGGCGGCGGAAACGTTTCGCAGGCCAATCCGCGCGGATTGGTTACCAGCAAGGGAGTTCCGGGTGTCAGCCGGGATATGATGCTGAGGTAAAAAAATGGATGAAGAGGCAAAAACTCCGGACATAAATCAGGCAAGACCTGCGGCCAGTTCCGGCGGCGTTATCGGTGCCGCCGGAGTTGAAACGCAGCAGGCGGCTGCAGATGCCGACAACAAGCCGGCAAACCGTCTGGAAAATTATTTTGCCACCGGCGTCCAGCTGCTCACTTTGCCGGGCAGCGAAATTATGATTAACGACGATACGCGCCGTTTGCTGGCGTTGTTTTCAAACGGGCGTTTTTTGGTTTCCGAAACGCACAAGTTTGATGGCCGGGTTTTGAGTTTTGAGGTTCTGGCCCGTAAAAAAAAGCTGCTTATCAACAAACCGACTTATGTTTCTCAAAATGAGCTGAATGCAATTTACGCTTATGGCGAACGGGCATTTTCAACAACCGACGATTCAGAGCTCGATGTCGACCAGATGGAAATGCAGAAAGACTTTGTTAACGTTGTTGCCAGAGCCGCGGCCCAAAAAGTGTCGGATATTCATGTTATTGTCGCAGACAGCACGCAGATTATGTTTCGCGTTAACGGCATGATGCAGACGGAAATGGAATACAACAAGGACTGGGGAGAAGCTTTTGTCCGGGCGGCGTTTGCTTCGGCGGACATTTCGGACGCCAACTACGCCCAAAACGAATTCCAGGGCGCGCAGAAGCTTGGTTCCACACCATTGCGCGGTTCCAAAGGACGTTTGATGCTGCCACACAATGTTTTGGCTATTCGCCTACAGTTTAACCCGATTGCATTCGGTTCCCAGTATTTGGTCATGCGTTTGCTGTATGCCGACGACAATCCCGATGGCAGCGGCGATTTGGCAGCTTTGGGATTTGGCGAATACGAAGAAAGACTTTTCTACCGTTTGCGGGCGGTTCCGGTTGGAATTTCGATTATTGCCGGACCGACGGGAAGCGGGAAAAGTACGACCCTGCAACGCAATATGATTAAGCTGTTGCAAGAAAAGAATTATGAAATCAACCTCCTGACGGTGGAAGACCCGCCGGAATATCCGATTCCGGGCGCGCGGCAGATGCCGGTGACCAATGCCAACACCGAAGAAGAAAAAGACGAACAGTTTAACAAGGCTCTGGCGGCCGCATTGCGTTCTGACCCTGACGTTATTATGGTGGGCGAGGTTCGTACCCTGTCTGCGGCACAGCTGGCTTTTAAGGGCGCATTATCCGGACACGGAATGTGGACGACCCTGCACGCCAACTCAGCACCGGCAATCATTACCCGTTTGATGGATATGGGGGTTGAACCGTTTAAACTGCAGGATCCGGCTTTGATGAAAGGCCTGATTTCGCAGCGTTTGTTTAGAAAGCTCTGTCCGCATTGCCGGATTTCGGTCAAAGACCGTTTGGATTCCCCTTCGGTACAACGCTTGAAAGTGGCTTTGGGCGATTTTGGCATCGAAAACACTTTTGTACGCGGCCCGGGTTGCAAATATTGCAATAATCAAGGCGTAAAAGGGCGAATGAGCGTTCCGGAAATCATTCTGCCGGACGGAATGTTTTTGGAAATGATGACCAAAGGGGAAACCCGCAAGGCCATTGATTACTGGACCAGCGACCTGAACGGGCGAACTCTTCGCGATGCGGCAATTGAGCGGATGCTCAAAGGATATTTGGATTTGGATGAAATTGAACGTTGGTGCGGCCTGCTTGACCAACGTCCGGATTATTAAGGCGGACAGATTATGGCAAAAGACAAAAACGTTACATTGCAAAAGGCAATGCACAGTCTGAACACGGTAGAGGTTTATTATGCCAAAATGGTGTGCAGAATGTCAAACGCGGCAAGATTAAAGATATATCGCAAGATTGCTTCATTAATGGCTAACCGCTTTTCTTTGATGAATGCGCTTGACCGGCTGCACGACAGCGTCAGCAACGGCGGAAAAAATCCCGGCGAACCAATGGCAATTGCCATTGCCAGCTGGGCAAGAGCCCTGCAAAACGGTCAGCCGTTTTCCGATGCGCTCAAAGGCTGGGCACCGGACCGGGAAAGGCTGATGCTTTCGGTCGGCGACGTTTCCGACCTTGAAAACGCCTTGTTAAACCTGATTAAGGTTACAGAAGGCACGACCAAGATGATCCGTCCGATTATCGGGGCAATCGGGTATCCGGTTTTCCTGATGATGATGGCGGTTTTGATTATTTACGCCATCGGGGTTTACATGGTGCCGCCGATGCTGGATGCGGCGCCTAACACCCGCTGGCGCGGACTGGCGCGGGATTTGGTCAATGTTTCGGCATGGATTAAGGATTATTGGATTATCGCTTTTTCGGCGCTGCCGGTTCTTATTTTGATTATTTATGCCACCATCGGCGTATGGACCGGTATTATCCGGGTTTATTTTGACATGATTCCGCCATGGTCGCTGTATAAGATTTTTACCGGCATTACCTGGCTGTTGGCATTGTCAGCGCTGGTTAAGGGCGGAACGCCGGTTTCGACGGCTCTGCGAGCGCTCAGGCGAGACGCCAGCCGTTACCTGAAGGAGCGAATAGACGCAACATTGGTCTATATCAACAGCGGTGAAAACCTTGGTTCTGCCCTTGCCAAGACGAACTTGGAATTTCCGGATCCGGAAATCATCGGCGATTTGAAGATTTATTCCGAATTGGATAATTTTGAAGAAGCCCTGGAAAAGCTGGCTAACGACTGGCTGGAAGAAAGCGTCTACATGATTGAGCAAAAAGCCGGCATTTTGAACATGGTCGCCCTGTTGTCGGTTGCCGGGGTTATTGCCTGGGCGGTTATGGGAACTTTCGACATGCAGGACCAAATTACCAGTTCAATGGGCGGAGGCGGCTAAAATGAAGAGATTAACCGCTTTTGTTCGCAGCCTGAAAAGCAGCACTAAAATTGCCGTCGTTTTGGTCGGTATCACCTTGTTGGGCTGGAGTGTCAGTTGCAGCCTGAAAACCGAGGTCCGACCGGCAGCCCGGCAATTGGTGCGGCTGGTTGAAATTATCCATCGCAATTTTCAAACCAAACCGGATTTTTGGAAACTCAACAGCGCCTGGCTGATTGACAACAATATGGTACCACAGGAAATGCGTTCCGGAAGACAGATAATCAATGCTTTGGGCAAACCGGTGGAAGTCGGCTCCGGAATTGGGGGGCAGATGCTGATGCCGGGAGCGCGGAGTTTTGATATTGTTTACAAGAATCTGACCAAACGCGAATGTGCAGCGCTGGCGTCTTATGATTATCCGCAGACGCAGACTTTGGGGCTGATCAGTCTGACTGTTATCAACGGCGCGGAAGAGAAAAACTTGGTTTGGGGCGAAGAAAACGGCCTGCCGCTGTCAGCGGAAGAAGCCGGAGAACTCTGCAAAAAACAAAATATGCTGATTTGGAATTTTGAGTAAGATACGGCAAAGAAATAAAAGAGTTCTCTCCTTGGGCACGTCAGCGTTTATTCACCTGTGACCGTCATCCCTCGTTTTTTCGGCAGAAAAAACGCCAGAGGGTCTTCGAGTTTTTTTATAAATGTCTGCGACGGAATGTTTGCAGGGGTAGAAAAATGTTAATTCGTAGATCCCTTGACGTTTTCTTTCAGAAAACGAGGGATGACTTTAATGTATTTGTCACTCCGGCCGCCGAGCCGGAGTCCAGGTGGCCAAGGAATCAATATTGACCTGGATACCATGGTCAAGCCATGGTATGACAGAAGAGAGAAAACGCCATGGTATGACAGACTAAGGAGGTCAGAGTGACAGCAGCGGAGGAGGCTGGACGGAACATGAGGGGCTAAGGTGCCGACCGAAAACGACAGAAGAGGGAAAGGGGCTGTCAAGTATTTTTATGACTTAAGTTAGTATTGTTCATAAAACTTTAACATATTATACTGTATACATGGTCAGAGAAAGAAATTCAGGTTTTGGGAGATTAGAAATGAAAAATTTATATAAAAGTGAACAGTCCGGACGTTCCATGGTGGAAATGCTGGGCGTGTTGGCAATTATTGGCGTTTTGTCCGTCGGTGGTATTGCCGGTTACTCAAAAGCTATGGCTAAATATAAAACAACCCAGACATTGGATCAGATATCAATGGTTGCAGCTAATATTCGTACTGCTTTTGCCAATGCAACTTCATATTCAGGATTATCAACAGAGAAGGCAAGAGCTTGGGGATTGGCTCCAGCTGAGATGAATAGTACAACGGCCAACGAATTAGTTAATCCATTTCAAGAGGATGTTCTTATTGGTGCTGCAGAAGGCAATGGAGTAGCTAATATGGGATTTGGTATCCAATATAATGGTTTGCCAAGAGATGCATGTGTTGCTATTGCTACTGCCGGTTGGGGTGAAGGTTTCTTAGGACTGGCTGATGGTGGTGAGCAGTTGCCGGCAAAAGCAACCGTAGAAAGCGGAACTGGCGGTGTGGTTGCTTTTGCTACTGCAGCAGCTCTTTGTGAAGACGATACTAATAATATCGCATTATTCTTCTACTAATCAGAAAAAAGTGCTGACAAAGTCCCGGGAACATTCCCGGGACTTTTTTGTATATGTCTGCTCTCTGTGTTATTCTGTCATTTCTTGGGCATGTCAGCGGTATCAACCAATAACTGCTACCTCTTAGCTGCGTCAGCACCCATCGGCCAGTATCCGTCACCCCTCGTTTTTTTCGGCAGAAAAAACGTCAGAGGGTTTTCGAGTTTTTTATTATAATGTGCGTAAGGATGTGTCGGCGGCAGAAAAGAATTAATTCGTAGATCCCTTGACGTTTTCTTTCAGAAAACGAGGGATGACCCGCACGGCGGGAGCGCGGCAGGGTTGCTGCTTCGGCTTGAAAGCCCTACAGGCGCGTTGCTTATAATGTGCACTATCTCTACTTACCATATAACTGTCACCCCTTGGTCGCGATAGCGGCCATCAAGGGGGCTTCGTTTTTTTATCATAAGGTGAGTGAGCAAATGTTGGCGGTTGAAGAAAGGGGAAAATTCGTAGATCCCTCGTTTTCGTAGGAAAACGAGGGATGACTTTAATGTACCTGTCACTCCGGCCACCGAGCCGGAGTCCAGGCGGATAAGGAATCAATATTGACCTGGATACCATGGTCAAGCCATGGTATGACAGAAGAGGGAGAAAACGCCATGGTATGACAGAAGAGGGAGAAAACGCCGTGGTATGGCAGAAGAGAGAAAAAATGCCGCGGTATAACAGGAAAGAAAGGGGCTTCACCGGTGTGAGTATGACAGGGCATGATATTGCCGGTGCAGCTGGTTTGTGGATTTCCGATGTGCTGCGTCCGGCCGGGCACGGCCTTGAGAATGACCGTTTCCGGGAGGGAAGACGAAGAGACAGAGAAAAAAGAGAAATTGCATCGAAGACACGGATATTGCGCTCAAGAAAGCCATAGACCCCAGATAACGAAAACGAATCATTTACCAAATTTTTACATAAAAAATATATACTTGAATATAAGATAATCTTTTTTTACAAGGCAAAAAACATGGCCAGAATTAACGATATTCCTTTTTCCGATATTTACATCACTCCGGACAAAACGGCTTTTATCAATGACCGCAAAACCGAAAACGGTTTGGCAATTCTGCGAGCCGATGATTTTGACCGTTTTTACGAACAGCTGGTCAAAGCCTGGGACGGCAACAATCCCAGCTATTCATTGCTCTATGACAATATTTTTTATCGTGTCGAGCGGACCGTTGCCCTCTATGGCGTACAATTTTGCGCCCGCAAAATGCCGGAAAAGGTTCCCGAGTTTACCAGTCTTGGTTTTCCGAACGAGTTGACCAGAATGCTTCTGTCTTTGAGCGGCGCTTCGGGATTGATTTTATGGTCGGGACCGACCGGCGCCGGCAAAACGACTTCAATTTCAGCACTGATGAAAGAGTTTTTGGTTATGGAAGGCGGATTTGCTTACACTATCGAAGATCCGACCGAAATGCCGTTAGACGGCGTTTACCGTTCGGTTCGCGGCGGTCTCGGCCTTTGCAAACAAACCCAGCCTGTCAACGGCAACTGGGGCGCTTCGTTGAAATCAGCCTTGCGCTCTAAGCCGCGTTATATTCTGGTCGGCGAAATCCGAACTCCGGACACGGCCAGCGAGGTTTTGCGGGCTGCAACTTCCGGACACCTGGTATTATCGTCAATTCATGCCAATAACATTACCGATGCCATTTATTCGGTTATCAAATATGCCGCTTCTTCAGAAATGAGCGAAGATTTGGCTTTTGATTTATTTTCCCGCGGTATTCTCGGCGTTATGCACCAGACTCTGTTCGGCATTAAGAGCCGAAAACCGTCGACGACGTATCTGTTTGCCAATCCGGATACAACGCAAGGCGACCAGGTTCGCGGCATTATCAAAAGCGGCAAACTTAATCTGGCAACTTCGATTGAAATGCAGATGACCCGCCTGCCCCGCGGCATGAATATTTTTCCTGAAAATTAGCCGCCACGTTTGGCATCCTTTCCGTTATTCCGGCGCCTCCGCAGAAAAAACGTCAGAGGGTCTTTGAGTTTTTTTATCTAATGTGCGTAAGGAAGTGTCGGCGGGTAAGGAAAGAGGAAAATTCGTAGATCCCTTGACGTTTTCTTACGAAAACGAGGGATGACCCGCACGGCGGGAGCGAACACCCTGCTACTTCGGATTGAAAGCCCTAGAGGCGCGTTGCTTATAATGTGCACTATCTCTACCAAAGGGTACCGTCATCCTCATGTCCGAATATCCTGAGGAATAGCATGGAAATCTAAGAAATGGTATGGCTTATTTGTTTTTTGGATACTCCGCTATTCTTCGCCCTTTGGGCTCAACAGAGCGGAGGGGAGACTCCGGCTCGGAGGCCGGAGTGACAGATAGAAAAAAAAAACAAGACGGAGCGGCAGGAAAAGAGAGCAGAATGCAATCAAGAAAAACCCCGGAAGCCAATCCGGGGTCGGAGATTATTATTCGCCTTTTTTAATCCGCTCAATCAATTCCTTAACCGAAGGAATGCCATTGCGATACAACGGGTCGGTGGCAAAACGGTAAACCTGATGTCCGGCAAACAGCAGGTGGTCTTTGACGCTGCCGCCGTGGCCGACTTCATACAACGTTTTATGAATGCAATAAGAACGCGGATCCGGCAGGCGGCCGGTTGTTCCTTTGGCCTGGGACCAGGTTGAGAACTGGCATTGAGAGAGGCAACCGACACAATTCGCGCGGTCGATTTTCATCTGTTTCCATTCCGCGGGCGTCAAAAAGACAACCGTATTATCAGGGGTTTCCTTAATTTCGGTATAACCGGCATTAATCTGATTAACGGCTTTTTCGGCATCTTCCGGTTTGATGAAAATCATTTTGCTTTCTGTCATATTCAACGGATGAGAAAATTCATCGTCAGGTTCGTTCTTGAATGCAACTTCCCCCTGTTTGCGGCGCATCAGATTCTCAAGAAAAGTATTTTTGATGGCTGACGAAAAGAATCCGGTCGGGCTGAACTTCTGCAAAATGACATCGCCTTTTTTGACCTGCATCATTACTTTTTTCCAGGCATCGCTGACCGGGCTTTCTTTGGTAATCATCGGACGGGTGCCGAACTGAAAAGCAATTTTGCCAATGTCGGGATTATCAATGTAATCTTCCCATTCGGACAAAGACCACACCCCGCCGGCCAAAATAATCGGCTTATCGTTCAATCCCATTTCATTCAGGACACGGCGCAAAGCCACAATACGTTCATATGGATTTTCCGGTTTGGAAGGATCTTCGGCATT
>UQFU01000067.1 GCA_900540425.1 uncultured Alphaproteobacteria bacterium | reverse complement strand
AAGGTTTGCCGTTGTATGTTTATGCGGACGGCACGGTGACACATAAGATGGTTCCAGGCAAGATAAAGATTGGCAAAATCTGGGGCTGTTTGGATGGCGTTGAGCCAAAGGAGATGCTTCCTTGTAAGGAACAGTTCTTTTCAAGGCCGTTTACGGAAGAAGATGCGCGCAAACAGGCGGAAGAAGTCATAGCAACTGAAGCTGCTGATTTAGAAGAAGATGTTTCTGAAGTAAAGGTCGGCTGGTATTGGTCTTCGTCCGAGTATAGCTACAGCGATGCATGGGACGTGCTCGCCGATAACGGCGCTGTGGATTACAGCTGTAAGTACCACCTCTACCATTACGTTCGGTGTGTTTTGGCTTTTTGAAGTATGTGAGAAAACGGGGTTTTATGCTCCGTTTTTTTATGGTTAATTTTTAAGCAAGAAATGTGACATTTTTGTAAAAATTTACAAAATTGACTAAAATGCACTTGAATCCGTTGGCGATTTGTGCTATTTATAGGACATTCGTAAAAGGAGTGTATCATGAAGATGGCTGCTGAAGAGGTTTTGAAGGATATCAGAAAATTATCGGTTGATGAACTGGCTGCATTGCAATGTTCTGTACAAAATTTTGGTTTTGAACCGGAAGTCCGCCGAGGACTTGAGGCAAAAATTCAGCAGCGGGCGCTTAAACTAATGGATCGTTTGAACCGTCAGCCGAATATTTATGCCGATTTGCCGGATGTTGAAAAGCTGGTTAAAGTTTTTGGTGAGTATAATCATGAAAGAAAACTGATTTATCCGGTGGCGCATTCCTTGAAAATTAAGATTCATAAGACTAAATGTTATTTTGAGAAGAATCCGGTTTTGCGGGAAGAAGCTTTGCGGCAGCGGGAACAACGACGGGGCAAAACTTTTGAAATCAGATTTGAGCACCCGGAAACAAACCGGGAAAAGAAAGTTGTTGCGAATGAACCTCAGGCATCGGAACCGCGGGGTGTTGAGCCGGAAGCGCTGCCGATATCTTTTACCGGGAATATGTTTGCCTCAGAAGAAGAAAAAACGGTTGTGGCAACAGCAAGAACAAAATCCGCTCCGCGCCCTGATATTGCCGAACTTGTATCAATGCTGGCGGCAGCTAAGACTGCTTCTCGGCAGGAAGCGGCAAAATCCGTATCGCGGCAGCCGGTTTCCGGAAAGACGCCTGTCCGGTCGGAAAAAACAACCCGTTTCAAAGCCTTTTGTAAGGAATTGGGGCAGGAGATAATGCGTTGGCAGACAGCCGTCGGTGCAACGGTTATTTTGCTTGGCGGAATCAGTTCCTATAAGGCCGAACAAAATAAGGCCGAAAAAATAGTGCCGACAAAAGAGGCAAAAGCAACAGCAGCCAAGAAACAGAGCCGGACTGACGGCAAGACCTTTACGGGTTTTGACAAGGTTCAGAAAGAACATGTTAACAAGGCAGATACGGCTGCGGTAATGGCATATCTAAAGTCCGGTCGGGATTTTTAAGTAAGATTTAAGAGTTTTTATAGGGCAGGGATCGGAAATTACGGATACGGTTTCTGTTTTTTAGGTCAATCGGGAGTGTCCGCAGATGAGATTGAAATTTGCCTTAATGGAAGCAATTTGCCGAAATTGCAATTTTGGGGGTAGATTTAAATGGAATTTTGTGGTATCTTATGCCGGTCGTGGGGAAACTTCCTTATAAAATTTATAAGGATTTACAAATAGGAAAAGGTAATGAATAAAAAACTTTCTTCAAAAATAGCGTTTAACTCCGGTGATTATGTCGTTTATCCTGCTCACGGGGTTGGCAAAGTTGCCGATATTACCAAGCAGAAGGTTGCCGGTTCCGAATTGGAACTGATTGTGGTTAATTTTGACCGCGATAAGATGACGCTGCGTATTCCGATGGCAAAAGCCGAGACGACCGGTTTGCGTCGGATTTCGGCGGAAGACACCATGAATGATGCTTTGGGTGTCCTGAAAGGCAAGGCCAAGGTTAAAAAGGTTATGTGGTCACGCCGGGCACAGGAGTATGAAAATAAAATCAACTCCGGAAATCCGGTGGCAATCGCTGAGGTTATCCGTGATTTGTATCGCAGCGAAAACCTGGCGGAACAGTCTTACAGCGAACGGCAGATTTATGAACAGGCGCTTGACCGTCTGGCTAATGAATATGCCGTTTGCGAAAATATATCTTCGGCTGACGCAACCAAAAAGCTGTTGGATATTTTAGCAAAATAAGGATGGATTTTTGATTTTTTGAAGCCCGGCTCAAATGCCGGGCTTTTTGTCGGCGGCGAATCCGGAAAACCGGGTTAAGGAGAGATTGGGTCTGCAGCGAATCGAATTCTTTTTGGGGATAAATAAATTATAAAATTTTGCCGGATTATTTTTGTGTATAAAGCGCGAGTCGGAAAAAGAGTCCGGTTGCGAATCATGAAAAGTTAATTAAAAGTTAATCATCGGAAATAAATTTTAACGGATGAACATGATGATTAACGAGAATGATTTTTTATACAGCCAAACAGACGGAATTATCGTTTCGGCGTGTCCGGTGTTGTTAGAAGAAAATCCGGCGGCGCAGAATTTGTGGGGCTATTATCTTTGTATTGAAAACAACTCGAAAAAGAAAATTCATCTGGTAGGGAAGAACTGGAATATTGCCGATGACCGCGGCAATCGTTACAGCGATGATACGGCGGGGTTTAAGGGAGAAATTCCGGAACTTGAGCCCGGCGAGTGTTTTGAATATACCAGCACGGCGCCGTTGAATTCGGCTAATGCAGTATTTTACGGCTGTTGCAAGATAAAAAAAGAAGGCCAGGACAAAATTGAGGATATTAAAATCCCGACATTTTATCTGACCTCTGAAAATGCTCCGAAAAGTTCGGTGTTGCATTAGTTGTCGTAATTCTGGATATAGCCGTTGTTGTTGACGTACATATTCAGATATTTGCGGATGCTTTCTTCCATTTTGATATCAAACTCGTCAAAAAGTTTGTTGGCCATTCCGTTCCAATATTTCTCTTTTTCTTCAATGGTCGCATCAGCCGGAATGATCAGCTCGCGCCAAGCCTGAATTTCAGTCTGGGCCGTATTTTCATCGGCAGCATCAGAAATTTTCAGAATGACGTTGAGGTTGGCTTTGTATACAATCCGGTCTTTGTAGAAAAGTTTTTCAGCCTTCTCGATTTCTTCAGTTACGCTGGCATCTTTAATGATAAAAGTAGCCGTTTTGTCGCTGGAATAATCAACGGCGGACAAGCGATCCTTTGCCCAGGTTTTGGCTGTGGCTTCAATCGGTATGGGGAACATATGTTCAACATACGGCGCTTTGAATTGCGGCGTAAACTCCGAAACGGTCTCAATTTTGCTGACTTTCAGTTCAATCGGAGCCTTGTCGTTAAAGCGCGGCGTATTAAACCGTTTGATTTCCGGCGTTTCAGTTGTGGAGCAAGCGGAAAACAAGATAATGACAGCGAGAGCGCTTAAGATTTTTTTTAATTTTTTCATTTTGGTAACCTACTCTATAGAATTTAGTTTACAACCAAAATACTATTGAGAGATTAAAATTTTCTTAAGTTACCTACTGTTTCAGTATTTCGCCTTTGTCAAAAAGGTATTTTTCGGAGCAGAACTGACAGGTTGCGGCTATTTTTCCCTTATCGCACAGAGATTCAATCTCTTCGGCTTTGAACCCGGAGAGCGTACTTTGCAGTTTTTCACGGCTGCAACGGCATCCGAAACGGTAATCCTTTTGTCCGGAAATGACCAATCCGCTTGAGTGGTATAAGCGATGAAGAATATCTTCGGTGCTGAGGCTGTTGTCAAATATTTCGTCGGCGGTCAGGCTTTCCATAAAGATTTTGGCTTCGTTCCAACTTTCGGATAAATCAACATCGGGGTCGATCTTGCCGCCGAGTTCAGGCAGTTTTTGAATGAAAATGCCGGCGGCGTTCCAGGTTTCGGAATCTCCTTCGGGAGCCCGGAAAAACAGTTGCAGATCGGTGTCTATTTGTTCGGACTGCTTAAAATAACGGAGTGCACACTCGCTTAAGGTTTTTCCCTGAAGGTCAACAACGCCCTGATAGAGTTCGGTATCCGGTCCCTGATCGACGGTAAAGGCCAGGTAGCCTTCGCCCATGAGGTGCGGGGCAGGTTCGATTTCGCCGACAGTTTTGCGCAATTCCTGCGATTTGGCCAAACGGGTTTCGTCAAAACGGGCGCAGGCGCGGACTTTGCCGTCGGAAGTAACGTCAACGACAATCATTGAGACCGGGCCGTTGCTTTGAGTCTGCAGGGTAAACAATCCTTCATATTTCAGCGTGCTGGCAAGCAGGACACCCAAGGCCGTTGCCTCGGCGAGAATTGCCGAGACCGGACGGGGATATTCGTGTTTGGAAAGAATGGTATTGACAACTTGGTCCAACCGAACAAGACGGCCGCGAAAAGCACCGTTATTAATATGAAAAGACACACAGGTATCGAAATTTTTAGTAGGCAAATTTTTATTCCTTATGATAAATTAATTTGTATTAGGTATAGTGCATCAAAGAGGATTTTTCAAGTGGAAGAACGTGAAGACCGGCCTAAAAAAGTTCGGGTTCCAAAAAAAATTACCCGAATCCGGCTGCAGAATATAGCCCTTTATTATTTGCAGCGTTTCGATACCAGCGTTCATAAACTGCGCGAGGTTTTGCAGAAGCGGGTGAACGAGTATGCGCGTTATGACAAGAATTTTGACCGCAGAGAGGCGGACGGCTGGATTGAGGAGTTGTTGGCAAAGTTCGAAAGCTGTCATTATCTTGATGACCGGCGTTTTGCGGAGAATAAAATTCGCGGCTATCTTGCTGCGGGGAAACCCCGTCGTTATATTGAAAACAAACTCAGAGAAAAGGGGATAGCCGCAGGAGTGATTGAACAATGTTTTGATGAGGCGGAATATGATCCGCGCGAAACAGCATTGAATTTCGCCCGTAAAAAAAAGCTTGGCGGTTTTCGGGAAGATGCGGAAAAACGGCGAGAAATGCGGCAAAAAGATATGGGAACAATGGTGCGTGCCGGTTTTGACTATGATTTGGTTTTAACTATTTTGGATTATGTTCCCGATGATGATGAAAAATAGCGTTTAAGTGAAAAAAATACTTGATTTATTGTTAGCGGTTGTGTATGAAAGAGGGTAGAAATATGTAGGGGTGTAGTTCAGCTGGTAGAGCGTCGGTCTCCAAAACCGAATGTCGCGGGTTCGAATCCTGCCGCCCCTGCCATTCAAGATAAAGGCGCTGAAAAGCGTCTTTTTTCTTTATATATCAAGCACTTAATTGAGTCCGTGTGAGGTGCCGCCAAAGCAGCTGTTTTCCGCAAGTTACACGGACTATCCCAAACAAAATCCTTTATTTTGTTTAAGGTTAATTGGATTATAAATTCTACTGCATTGGAGAACATATCTACGATATCTAAAATACGGAGATCATATATAATCTTACATTATCTTCACTCAACTTCATGTGCCTCTAAAAACAAAGATTGCCCTAATGCGTTAAAGAAATTTTGATATGCAATAGGTTCTTCAAGTGGTTTTAAGCCGACTTGAGCAGTTGCTCTAACAACAATTTTATTGTTGTTAGCTCTTATGGAAACAGTCATTTTAGAAGCATGTGTATATGATGTTCCGCTAATGGTTCCTAATTTTTCATCAGCTCTATCAATAATAAAACCTAAATCTTGCATAGTTGAGATAACAGCTCTTAAAACAAGAGCTTTATCATTAGTGTCAAAAGAACGAGATTGGTAATTCCTCATCTGCACCTGAGATTGAGATGTTCCTAAAACATCATGGTGTGTTGATGCACAAGCTGATAAACTTAAAACAACAATGATTGATAATAAAAACTTTTTCATTTTTACCTCTATATATTATTAGCAGTTAGAAAGACAGATTGGCTTAACTTGTCAAAGAAATCTTTATAAATTTCTTCATCTTGAATTTTTTCAATCCGTGCTTGATTCATATTATTCCAGATTACACGAGCAAACTCTACTCTAACGTTGTAGCCATTGTTATGATTTTTAGTTGAAACTAATGTTACATAAATTTTTTGACTTACATCGTACACAGGTTGTGAGCCAGCAATGGCTGCAAGAAGTATCACGCCTACTTTTTGACCTACAGAACCAGCTTCTCTATCTTTATTTGCTGTAATTAATCCAAGTTTTATTTCACTTTCATCTAAAGTGAAGCCTAAATCTTGTAAGACCTGAGCAGATGCAATCAATAAAGCTTCTTCATCTTTAGTTTCATAGGCTCTTGTTTCTAGTTGACGTCTTGCTAAATATTGCTCATCCAGCTTATAATAGTGTTTATAAGAAACACAACCCGAAGTCGTAAAAACGACTAACAGGAACAAAACAAATATTTTCTTCATGTGTTAGTCCTTAAAATGTAGATGTCCTGTAAGCGAAATCTCGAACTAATCCATTTTTATCAAATTTTACAATAATGGTTAAAGTTCTTTGATTCGACGATGCTTGGCTTTCCTTTCCTTTTGCTGCAAATAAGAGTAACCAAACTCCTCTACTGGATGATGAAGATTGAATATTTGTTGAGACTTTATCATAAACCCATGTTTCTCGACGCTCTGCATCTGTCGTTACCATATTGGGTGAGCCAAGAACTTCAACAACGGCTGAAGAAGGCATTCCAATTTTAATTTCTGTTTGAGCTTTAGCTACAGTCATTTGTTCTTCATGCAGGCTATAATTGGTTGTCGAACAAGAAGAAACAAAAGGTATTGTTGCAAATGCTATGGTTGATAAAATATTTTTGTATTTCATAATATACCTCGCAATAACTAACTAGTCGCCTTGATGAGAGGCGACTGGAAGTTGAGAACAATACCACTAGTTATTGTGCGATATATTGACTTTAAAAGCGTATTTTATCGCCTTCCAGTCAAATAAAACCGGTAGGCGAAAATATCGTCTTTCGCATAGACGCTAGTGGTTGTTAGGTTCTCACACCTAAGTCAGACCATCAATTCTGACAAATGCATTATAAATTTGATAGATAAGAAAAAGCAAGTAAAAATTTCAGAATATTATGAGTTTTGTGATTCATTTGATGAAAATATAAAAAATTATGAACTATTAGATCCAATAGAAAATGTTAAAACACAAATTCAAGATTCTGTTTAGAAAAACGATTGTGTGCAAAAATTATTAAGACTGGTCGCGAGTCGCCATAGATAATCTAGGAGCGTTTGAGAAAGTTTATTCATAAAGACTATTGAAAAAATAATTATTTGTTTAATTATTTAAAATGTTTTCAACTTTATCTTTTAGATCTTGCAAGTCATCCCTTCTTAACGAACAGGCAGCTTGACATAAACCGAACATGATTTCTTTACTATCAAGGCCACTTTCTTCCGCTATTTCATAAAATATGTTATGACAATCAATCGCAACATTAGCTCTTTGGATACAATTTCTGACGCAGAAATTATCTATATTGAGCAATTCTCCGATTTTGCTATGCCCTTCATCGTTATCTAAAACTTGCAGGAGCCATTTTTCAGGAGCACTTGTTCCACCTCCTGGCAAACGTGTAAATGGAATATCTTCCTCACTAATGTTTAACGTATTGTAATATCCCTGAATTTCGGAATCAGAAACATCGCCATCCCAAACAACTAAGAGTTTTCTACTGTCTCCAATTTGTCTGTTATAGTTTGCTGCCTTTAAAATTTCTGATTTAGATCCCAAACCGATACAAGATATTCGTTTTTGTAATCCCAGTAATGATTTTTCAATAATTGTTTTGGCCACGGCATCTTCACAAATAATAACTAGCTCATCTATTTTTTTCTTAGAGATTTGTGAAATAGCGTAAACCATTGTTGGAGAATTGATAAATGTTGTCGTATCTCCTGTGCGTTGAACAACTATTCTGGCTTCTCGTGGTAAAGCATCTAAGAAGTCTCGGGAATGAGATGTGATAAATATTTGTAATTTTTTTTCTAAAGCAATGTCTTGCATAACCTCAGCCAAAATAGATAATGCTTCTGGATGCAATCCCATTTCCATTTCATCAATCACAATTAAAGAAGTAGGATCTGCATTTTGCAAAACAGACAAGATATGACATATTATTTTTTCTCCAATTCCCATATTGTAACAAGAATATTTACAATTTTCGTTTTGGATGCATTTGGAAAAAACATCGTTATAGTTACTTACTTCTGAGTAATTTCGTCCCATGATTTTTTGTAAATATTTTATATATTGTGAACTTAATTTTGTAAAATCACTATCTTGTAATACATCTGCATAATTGTATTTTCTTTCATTGGCAGGTAATGTTCTTGCAACAGGTAAAACAATTACTTTTTTATTTGGACGTCTATCATAATGCATCCACTTTTTATTTCCTTTATGGACAGAGATTGGTTGCAAACTTCTGCCTTTATCATCAACACCTGTATAATACCATGTCAGTTTTGTTCCATCATTGCTAGAATCGTATTTTGTCTTTTTTAGAAAATCAGAAAAAGTTTTTCTATACTGAGATTCTTTATGATGAAAAGCTAAAGCGGCTAATTGTAAAAAAGTCGTTTTTCCTGAACCATTTTTACCACAAAAGACAGTTATTGGATATTGAAAGTCAATTTTGCAATTTTTCATACCACGAATAGGTGTTCCATCATCTATGGAAATACTTGTTAAAAATGGAATTGATGTATTTTCATTCCAAAGTCTTTTTAGCTTTTTTTCTGTGTCGCTTAAATGAATGCCCGGCATTGTCTTTCCTAATAGATTTTCTAAAATATTATCTATCTTTAGTGTATAGTTAGAATATTTATATTACAGAGAAAAGTCAAAGATTTTTTAAAACTATAGGCATACTAGTATTGCAATATGGTCCGTGTATTGCACAATGTGTCCTGCCACTCAAGATAAGCCGTCCGAAAGGGCGGTTTTTTCTTTATAAATAAAGCGCTTAGCTGAGTCCGTATAAGGTTGTATGGATAAGCGCATTTTTGGGTAGTTACACGGACTTTTATTTTTAAGTTTCTTTGTTTTATAAGTAGTTAAGCCAGTTTGAATCTTATTAGGTTTCGGGATTGCTTTTGCAGAAGTTTGACTTATTTTACGGTTTCTTAAATGTCTACTTGATAAAATATTTAGAACA
>UQFU01000066.1 GCA_900540425.1 uncultured Alphaproteobacteria bacterium | reverse complement strand
GATTGGCGAACCGGATCGGATACAATGCCCGTCAATATACGCTCCCGGTTCAATCGCAATCGAATTATGAGTCACATCGCCAATCAACTTTGCCGTCTTGGCAATAAACAGCTTGTCCACGCTGGCCTTACCCTGCAACATTCCGTACAAATGCAACGTTTGGGTATTAACCGAACCGCTGACGCTTCCCTTCAATCCGACAACCAGTTCCGCACAGGTAATATCTCCTTCAACCCGGCCGTCAATATGAATAATACCGTCAGATATAATATCTCCCTTAACGGTAGACCCCTCGCTGACAATCGTCGGAACCGGAACGCCTGACGTATTGCGGCTCAATTTGCGGGCGAATTTAAGATACAACAATCTTTTTAATTTTTTCATTGCCTTTCAGCCTCCTAAGATTTTTTCGCTTTGATAAAGGGCATCGGATCCACCGGCCGCCCCTGATACAACACTTCGTAATGAAGGTGCGGCCCAGTCGAACGGCCGGTACTCCCAACCTCGCCCAGCGCCGTATTATAATCCACATGGTCGCCCTTCTTAACATAAATTTTATTCATATGCGCATACTTGGTCGTAAACCCGTTTCCATGATCCACCACAACCAGATTTCCGTAACCGCGGGTAAACTCGGCCCTTGTAACTTTTCCCTTGGCCTGGGTCTTAATCTTGTTTCCGGTGCGGCTGGCCAAGTCCACCCCTTTGTGAGTCGCCTTTTTCTTCTGGAACGGATCCGGCCGCGACCCAAACGGAGAGGTCACCCAGTAGCTCCAAACCGGCTTGCCGATGGGAACGTATTGCACCACTTCTTTATAATATTCAAGATCATCAATGTTCTTATAAATCATCGAGATGCTCTCGTTCATCTGCCGATCTTTAATAACCGCTTTCAGATCCGGAACATAAGGACCGCCTTTGCCGCCGTCCTTCTTGTTATTGGCCAGCGCATTAAAATACAGCCCCTGCTTCTTCAACGGAACATTGATTTCCGCAAAAGCGCTTTTGATTTTTTGCACTTCTTTGGAAGTAATGCTTTTCATCCGTTCAAAAACTTCCATCTCGGCGCTGCGGATTTCCTCCACCGTATTGTGCATTTGCGCCAGCTGCTCTTTCAGCTCATCGCGTTCCGACGCGGCAATATCGCGCTGCAACAAGGCCTCGTTAATGCTGATTTGCTGAGAAACCTTCTCGTCGCTGACCCAATCGTTTTGAGAAGTAATCTGCTTGATTTTACCCTCCAAAACTTCGGCCTGCTGCTTATACTTGTTCAGTTCCGGCGTTGCGTTTGACTTGCGTTTCTCCAGATTCTCAATCATATTGTTAACGTTTTTATGCAGGTTAACAAAATCGCCCATCAGCTCCAGATACGCATGCCGGGTTTGCAGCAATTCACGGTCGCGGCTGTGCAAAATATTGCCGGTACGGTTATACAGATAATAAGAATAAAAGCTCCAAATCCCAACCAGACAAACAATGCACAGCAAAACCATCTGCGCTTTTGATGTTATCGTCAGAACCTTGGCCCGCCCTTCGCTGCGGAAAATAATCTCCTTATCTGAAAAAAACTTCTTTTTTTCAGTATAATTCACGTGGTAGTCTTTAGCTTTTTTGTTAATTTTACGTTTCATACAAAACTATCCGTTTATTAACACATTCTTAACATGACCTCACTTTATAGCAAATAAATTATAAAAATACAGCTTTTTTTGCAAACTTATCCAACGCCGCAAAATAAAATCTTGTTTTTCGGGACGATTCGTCCCAAAATCAAGAGCGAAAATTAACGGAGACAACAGCCTATGAAAAAAAATCTGGATGGAATGTGGGAATTAATCAGCACTTGGTTTTATGTGGGAAAGTCACGCTATGCTCCGGGAACAGTCGGGTCGCTGGCCACACTCCCGGTCGTGTATTTTCTGAACTCGCACCTGGGTTCGGGCAGCGTTGTTGCCTTTGTCGTTCTGGTTTCGCTGCTAGGTATTGTCGCGTCCGAAAAATTTTCGGAAATCCTGGGAGTTAAGGATCCCGGCATGATTGTTATCGATGAAGTTGCCGGGCAGTCGCTGACTTTGGTCTTCGCCGGCATTAACCTTTATTTATACCTCATCGGTTTTGCTTTGTTCCGCGTTTTGGACATTCTCAAGCCCTGGCCGGTTTCTTGGGCGGATCAAAAAGTCCCCGGCGGTTTGGGAATTATGCTTGACGATTTGATCGCCGGCTTTATCGGAATGATTCTCGTTTTTTTGCTCAAAGTCTACGCTTTTTAAAATTCGGAGTTTTCGTCAAGGATAATAAACTCATCAGACCCGGCAAAATTAAGCACGACCCGGGCGCGCTCTTCTAACATGTCCA
Organism: uncultured Alphaproteobacteria bacterium; assembly: GCA_900540425.1. Taxonomy (GTDB): domain Bacteria; phylum Pseudomonadota; class Alphaproteobacteria; order RF32; family CAG-239; genus MGBC133411. The sequence continues at coordinate 7,022 of UQFU01000066.1, read as the reverse complement.
AATCCAAACTTGACGAGGACAACAAACGAACCTTGTCTTCCAAATGGACTTTCTGCTCATGATAGCTGGCTGCAATTTTTTCGGCCTGGGCGATTTCTTTTTTCAGATACATATATTTCAAAAAACCGCGTTCACCGTTGACGGCATGATACATAAAATAAAAAAACAGGAAAATGCAAATCAGCAAAAAGCTGGAGTTTTTAATCCGGTTTTGCAGTTCCATAAATAATCCCATCTGTCGTCAATCCTCAAAGCATGAATCTTTTCTTCTACGGACCGACTCTGCTGCCGGTCAGGATTAAGTGGAGCATATTTAAGTTAAAAATTAGTTACGCCTGCGCCAAACTTTTTATCTTTCCCGACCGGTTGAGCTGAATTCTTTTAATACGATGCGCAATCATTGCCGCGCCATTTCCAGCCGCTGATTATACCGCTCTGAATCAGAAACGACGTCTGGCATATTCTGGTTACCTGATAACCGACCAGCTCATTATACGGGCCAAAATCGTATTCGCCGTCAAAAGGCGTATAAACCTCGTCCACATTCGGCACCTGCCCCGGATTATAAATATAAAACTGCGACGGAACATATACGTCATCGGCTTTGGTATATGTAATGACCTTGTCACCGTTATCAAGAATCTTCATAGCGCTCGGCTTGCCCCATTTTTGCACCAGCTGGGTTTCGGTCTTTCCCAGCCACCCGTTCAGACGGGCATCATACTTCTCCGGAGTGGCGCAGCTGACCACAAACAAGACACTAAGCCCAATCAAAATCAATGCACGCATGTTTCTTCTCCCCTCCATCAAAATTTCTCTAAACCAGAGATAATCTTTCAGAAAAGCCTTTCAAGCAGACAAAGCCCCGAACTTTGGTATAAGTTCAGGGCTAACATATTAAATATTATAGAAAATTATATATTGCATATTAGTTCCGCAGATGATATTCCAATCAAAGGTATTTTGACGAGCAGAAAGCAGACTACCAGACGAATCATCAGGGGGCGGATCGAATGAAGGAAAACCGTACCCTTCCCAAATACCGGCAATATCCTGAAGTGCAGAAAATCGTGGAGCTGCCACCGGAGTTTTACCGCTCCGTACTAATGATGGGAAGCTGCGTCCGTCCTGAATATTGTTCTCAACGCAAAAACTCCGGGATTCTTCAAAAACCCGGAGTTTTTTATTCTAAACTTATGAAAACTGGTGCCGATTAGGTGACTCGAACACCTGACCCACGCATTACGAATGCGGCAAGGACAACAAAATCTGATAATCATCAGATTTTGTTCCGCAGATTACGGTTTAGTTAAGCGTCGAGTGCCTGACAAGACACGAAAACGCTGTTACTAAACCGGTGACCGCAGCATGTTAGCGTTGCATATCATGCAACCGTTACATGCCAGACATAGCAACGCAAAAACTCCGGAATTCTTCAAAAACCCGGAGTTTTTTTCTAAACTTATAAAAACTGGTGCCGATTGCGTGACTCGAACACGCGACCCACGCATTACGAATGCGTTGCTCTACCAACTGAGCTAAATCGGCAATGCAGTCTTTTTAACCTATCAATTTTTAAAAATCAAGAAAATTATGCAGCTTTCGCCAACAGATTTTTTACAACGCTCATAAAATGCTGCCCGCGTTCCATAAAATTCTTATAAAAGCCAAAACTCGGTGCCGTTGGCGAAAACAATACCGTTCCGCCCTGACCGTATCCCTTAAGCACATCAACCGCTTTAGCAACTGCCAAATCCAAATCGTCCGTCTCCAACAGCTCAAAATCTCCGCGATGGACCCTATTTCGAATCTGTCCGGCAATTTTCGGCCCGCTCTGATACATCGCCACAACCATTTTAACTTTCGCCTCCCGGGCAACGTAATCGGCATAAGCCCGGTAATCCTGATCTAAATCCTGCCCGCCGGAAATAATGACGATATTATCATCAAAACTTTTCATTGCGCCAATCGCTGCTTCCGGCGCCGTGGAAATGCTGTCATTAATGAATTTAATCCCCCGATATTCGGCAAAGTTTTGCAAACGGTGCTCCAACGGTTCAAAACTCTGCAACGCTTGGGCTGCCGCCTTGATATCAAACCCCAAATAATCCAAAATCGAAAAGACCCCGCACAGATTATCCAGATTGTGATCGCCGTTCAATTTTAAATCCCGCATTTCCAAAAGCTTTTCATCGCGATAAAACAGCTCCCGCCCCTCGGCATGAAAACCATCCGGCACATTATACCACCGCCGCTTGCCGGCATAACTTTCTGTGTATTCCGCCAGTTGTCCGTTCCGCCGATTGGCAAAATAAACATCACCCGGCTGTTGATGGGCAATCAGATGGATTTTATCGCGACAGTACTGCTCATGGCTGTGATTATGCCAGTCCGTGTGGACATAAAACAAATTCGTAAACATCGCAATTTGCGGAGATACCGTCAAATCCGCCGCCTGATAGCTGGAAAACTCTCCGACGACATAATCATAATCGCCGTCCAAAAGCTCAATAATCGGCCGGCCGATATTCCCTCCGAGCCCGACTTTACGCCCGACCGCCGCCATTATATGCGCCAAAGCGCTGACACTGGTGCTTTTGCCTTTGGAACCGCTGATGCCGATAACCTGACATTGCGGCTTCCGGCTCCGCATTTCGCCCAAAAACAAATCGGAAGATGACGTAAAGCGAATTCCCCGAGCTTTGGCGGCAATAATCTCCGGTTTATACAAACTCACGCCGGGAGATTTTATCACAATGTCAACACCCGACAAATCAACCTCGCCGTCATTCTCAAAAACCCGGATTTCTTTTCCGATTCCGTGCTTTTGCAAATAATTGAGAACCGATGTTCCTTCCCGTCCCAATCCCCAAACGGCAATCGCTTTTCCGTCAAGTTCACTTATCCGCATTTGCTTTTCCTTTATTTTTAAGTGCATAGAACTGGCTCTGGGTTTCTTTGGAAACCTCGCTGCCATGGTGAACCACCATCTGCTGGAACGGAATTTCAATCCCCTCTTCGGCAAAACGTCGGTTGATTTCAAAACGCAAATCACTCGGCACCACCCAGCCGGCCCAAATATCGCTGACATAAAACCGCAGTTCAAAATCAAGACTGCTGCTGCCAAAATCCTGAAACAACACATAAGGTTCCGGTTTTTTCAATACTCTCCGGTGGCTTTGCGCACACTCCAGCAAAACGTCCCGGACTCTCTGAGTATCCGAACCATAAGCGACGCCGACTTTAATCGCATAACGGGCCCAGTTGTTGCCGTGCGTCAGATTGGTCACGGTTGTTGAAAGCAGACTGGCATTCGGAATAATCAGGCTTGAACGTTTGAATGTTTCTACCTCGGTCGAACGGATGTTAATCTGTTTGATTTTCCCTTCTTCACCATTGATAATCACCCAGTCGCCCACCTTAATCGGCCGCTCAAACAACAAAATAATGCCCGAAACAAAGTTGTTGACCACATTCTGCAAGCCCAAGCCGACACCAACAGACAATGCGCCGGCGATCAGGGCAAAATTGGTAAGGTTTCCGCCCATAATCGCAAACGAAAGCAGCGCCGCTACCGTAAACCCCAGAAAGCCAAAGCCGGAAGCCAGCGAATGCTTCAAACCTTCGTCAATGTCCATTTTGCTCAAAATATTGTCCATCAGCCGCCGCTTTGCACCACGCACCAAACCGACCAAAAGCAGAAAAACAATAATCCCGATAACAATGGAAATAATTGAAATCTCCACACCGCCAACCGTAAAACCGGTCAACAGTTTCATGGTCGTCTGCAGCAAAATATCAGTCGAAACGCCCCACAGGCTGAGCAACGATAAAATCATCATTATCGCCAAAATCGGATCAATCAGCAGCCCCGACCAAAAATTCAGCTTGCGCAGAATCCGCCGCCGCAGCTTAAACGTCGTCACCCAAAAATTCATCAGCAGCAAACGCTGCAACAGTTCATTGATAGACTTGCGAATAATCGCAAAAATCCCAATCACCAAAATAGAAAGCAGCAAATGGTTAAAAATAAAATCGGACAAATACGGATATCCGAATAACGACAACCCGAAAACGGCAATGGCAAATAAAGAACTCAAAAACGTAATTTTAAAGGCCGGCGTAATTTCCTCGTCATCGGAAATCCCCTCGTCTTCCGCCCCCTCTTCTGAAACCGCTCCGTCATCAACTGCCGCCTCGTCATCTTTTTCCCACAACAGCCGCTTGATGACCCATACCATGCAAAAGGCTTTGACTGCCGCCGATATGGCTGTAATATAGCTGATAAGTTCTAACGGATAATTCGCCTTTTGTGCCACATATTCCAAATAAGCCACAAATCCGACTATCATAATGCTGGCATACAAAGCCTGGATCACGCTCTTGGCCTTCGGCGTCGAAACATTAACCAAACGCCATTTCTCGTTATACGGCGCAAAAATCACCCGTGCAACCGCCCGTACCAAAATTACATATAAAGAAAAATACAAAAATGCGTTCAAAACCAGCCCGAAAAAACCGACAGTCATAATTTCGGTACTGACCATCCACAACAACAGGCTTCCCAAGATAAAAGCCGGAATAACACCGTACCCCACCGCCACACAAACGGCCGCCACCACCTTTCGCCCGTACCGGATATGCTCCAAATCCTGACGATATCCAAAGTGGCGCATAATGAACAAACGCAAATAAATCCCCAGCCACAGGCTCAACAGAAATATCAAAATCACCGGCAACGCATTGGTCTTAACAAAATCGCGCCCCTCGGTATTAAGCTCCGCAAACCAGTTTACCGGCGACTTAAGCATATCAACGCCAAAATCAACAAACTCCTCGGTCGATTCCCAAAAAACCGTCGGATTAATCAACGGCGACTGGCGTTCCAACAGACTGCCCAGCAGTTTTCGGTTGCGCACCGAAATAATAACGTTATCCAGCTCGTCAATTCTTGCCAGCAAAATATCCGCCTCTGCCATTCTGCTTTTCTGAAGATCAAGCTCGCTGTTAAATTCCTTGCGCTTTTCGGCAATAATCTCCGGCTCTGAAGCACCGTCCTGCGGGGCGGGGCCTAAAGCGTCAATCCTCTTCTGCACAAAATTCAGCTCTTTTTCGATCTGTTTCTTGGCTTCAACGATCTTTGAACGGTTGTCCGCCAAAAATTTTACTGCCGCGCTCAGCTCCTGAGCGGTAACTTTTTTGCTTTTAAGTATGCTTTCCGTCTTGTTCAGATCATTGTTGACTTCATTATAATCAACTTCCGGATTGGATATGGATTCCACTACTCTCGTAACGGCATCAATATCGGTAATCCCTGCTGCAACCGCCGGACTTGCGGCCGTTGCTCCCAACAAGGCTATCCCCAAACATAAGCTCAAAAGCTTTTTCATCAGCATCACTCCGTAATCAGCATCCGGTTAACAGTTTAAGCGCCGCCACGGCATTCTGAGCCGTTCCGGCCCGCAGGTTATCAGCCACGCACCAAAAGCTGAAACCGTTTTCAACCGAAGCATCCTGCCGCAGTCGGCTGACATAAATGCCGTTTTCACCCTGAACATCAGTCAGCGTCACATAACCGCCCTCAACATTCTTGTCAAAAACCACCACGTTCTTGGTAGTTTTCATCAACTTGCGGATTTCATCAACATCGACTTCCGTGCCGCATTCCACATTCACAAATTCGCCGCAGCCGATAAATGCCGGAATAATCGCACAGTTGGCATGGACTTTCAGGCTGCCGCCCAAAATCTTTTTGGCCTGGGCGTTCATCGCCCACTCACAGGCCGTTTCTTCGCCGATAAACTCTTCAGCCTGCGGAATAACGTTAAAAGCAATCTGCTTATGAAAAACATTCTGGTCATCTGCCAAAGTGTCATTCATATAAATCTTCCGTACCTGCCCGAACAACTCGTCCATCGCCTCTTTGCCATAAATTGAAGTAGACATATATGTCGAAACCACAATCCGCTTCAGCCCGAAACGGCGATGAATTTCCGACAAGGGCAGCAACATTTGTACAACCGCGGCCGAAGGAACCGAAACCAAGCCGCGCTTGGCTTCCTTAACCGCTTCGTCATTGACACCGGCAGCAATCATCGGCACGTCCTCTTCGGCAAAAAAAGCCTTGGAACAATCCACCGTCTTGCAGCCTTTGGCCAAAGCCTTGCCGACATAACGCCTTGACACTTCGTCCGAAGTTGCAAAAATTGCGGCATCAGCCTTTGAAAAATCGAACTCGTCCAGATTATAAACGTCAAGCTCGTCATCCTCGCCGAAAGAAACCAGCGTTCCCAAAGGCGCCTTGTGTTCCAGGGCAAAAACATCTTCCGCCTTATAACCGTTTTCTTCCAACAGGCTCAGGATTTCGCGGCCGCAGCTGCCCTGAACGCCGGCAACGGCAATTTTAATCTTACTCATTATTTTGATTCCTTATTTTTTCAAACAAACGTTACAGCCAATGTAACAAAAAAAGATTTACAAAGTAATAATAATATGGATAGTAATCATGATATTTGCAATTTTACAAGTTTTTTTGCTTTTGTCTAATTTTTATGGGTGGACAGCCATAAATTTTGTAGAAAAAAGCGGTTCTGGCAAAAAGCTCCTTTTTAAATAAAATCAACCTGTTTAGAATCATATTTTCACTCTCTAATTTTCCGAATATTAATATAAATTTTCAAAATTAGAACTTTTGCAGAGGTTATAATTTTCCTATTTTATACAATATTTTATTGGTACCCCTAAATAATTGTTGATTTTTTGCGCAGTCCGAGGTATTATAACTAACAGGTATATACCCGCATTGCGATATACCTTTTCCCAGATTGGGGTCTAAAGCGCATTTTGATATAGTATCACTATCTGTCAAAATGAAAGAAAGGATTTCGTTGTGAGCAGAAACGGCAAAATAACATTAGGTCTATTATTTGGAGTGCTGGCATGGCTGTCTGTATCCGGCACCCAAGCCGCCATCTGCTTTTTGCCCGACTGCGGCGACAAAACCACTACCCCCAATACCAACA
>UQFU01000065.1 GCA_900540425.1 uncultured Alphaproteobacteria bacterium | reverse complement strand
ACCTGTACCGTTGTTGGCTTCGTAGATATCTACGCCGCCTTCAGGCATTTCATCCACAGTAACCTGGGTGAAGCTATCTGCCGACGGAAGCACTACTGCACGGGCTGCATCCGCAGCCGCAGCAGCCTGCTGCTCAATAATAGGAGTTGTAACACTTTCAGTGGCAACCAGCGCGCCGGTCACAACAGCTGCAATGACTGTCAGGACCAGAGGCGGCATGGCAAATTCCTTGAACATACTCATTTTGCAACTACACCTCCAAAGGGCTTGGACTTTGTAAGGCTATCAATATGCGGAGCAATTACATTCATCAGCAGGATCGCGAAGGATACACCCTCGGGATAGTTGCCGTATACACGGATCACCATGGTGATCAGACCACAGCCGATACCAAAGATGAGCTTGCCCATATCGGTAACCGGAGAAGTAACATAATCGGTAGCCATGAAAACCGCTCCTAAAATCAGCCCGCCCGACAAAAGATGGGTAACAGGGTCATAAACCGGAGATTCATAGAGCAGCCAGAGTGCGGACGTAAAGATAAATACGGTTGCCAGGTAATAAAAAGGAATGTGCCAGCTGATGACTTTGCGCCACAGAAGATAGCAAAGCCCGAGCAGCAATGCGGCAGCGGAAACCTCGCCGAGGCAACCGCCGGTATAGCCGACGAACATCTGCCAATAGTTGGGGATATCCTGAATCGATGTGCTGTACTTTGTTAAGGCGGTAGCTGAAGTTTCAGCATCTAAGTGCTTGAGAATTCCTAATGTTGTTGCTCCGGTTTGAACGTCGGTGTTAAAAAAGTCGAGGAATTTCGGCCGAGGCCAGGTTGTCATTTGCAACGGAAAGGAGACAAACAGGAAAACCCGACCGACTAAAGCCGGGTTGAAGAGGTTTTTGCCCAGCCCGCCAAAGGCCATTTTGCTAATGCCGACAGCGACAAAAGCACCAATTAATATCATCCAGACAGGAAAGCCGGCCGGCAAGTTGAAGGCCAGGAGAAGCCCGGTAACGGCGGCAGAACCGTCGCGCAGGGTACTCTGTTTGTGCAGAAGCCAGCGGCAGATTGCATATTCGCAGAGCATGCAGGCCGCAACGGATGTCAGCAAGACAACGACGGCGCTTAATCCGAAAAAGAGCAAGGAGACCAGTACCGCCGGCAACAGGGCGATGATGACGTCGCGCATAATTACGGAGGTGTCAACCGATGAGCTCATGTGAGGAGCTGTTGAAATTTTCAGCATCTTATTTTCCGCCTTTATTTTTTCTTAGTTCCAATTTTGCCAGTTTGCAGCAATCCAGCAGCGGCAACCGTCCCGGGCAGGTGTAGGCACAGGAGCCGCATTCAATGCAGTCCATGACATGCAGCTGCCGCAATTCTTCAAGGTTGTTGTTTCTGACGGCTCTGGCAATTGCGTTCGGCTGTAATCCCATCGGGCAGACATCAAGGCATTTGCCGCAGCGAATACAGACGCTTTCGGGTCTTTTGTCGGAGAGAGCCGCAGAGAGCAGCAGAATACCAGAGGTCAATTTGGTGATTGGGGCGTCCGGATTGACGGCGGCTGTTCCCATCATCGGGCCGCCAAAGATGATTTGTCCGAGAGTAGGCAATACTTCTCCGCACTGTTTAATCAGAAAAGAAGCCGGTGTTCCAATCCTGGTCATGAAGTTTGCTGATTTTTCAATGGCATCGCCGCTGATGGTTACGATCCGCTCAAACAGCGGCTTTTTTTTCATAACTGCTTGATAAACGGCAAAGACCGTTCCGACATTTTGAACAATGCAGCCAACATCGACCGGCAGTTTCCCCGACGGGACTTCTCGGCCGGTAATGGCGGCAATCAGTTGTTTTTCACCGCCTTGGGGATATTTGCTTTCGCAAACACGGACATTGACGCCGACATAGGTTTTAGTGAGGCGGGTCATAATTTCAATTGCTTGCGGCTTGTTCTCGTCAATGGCGATAATGGCTTTTTGAATGCCGAGCAGCTTGTTGAGGATTTTGGCGCCGATGATGATCTGTTCGCCTTTCTCCTGCATCAGCCGGTCATCGGCAGACAGAAACGGTTCGCATTCAATGCCGTTTAATATCAGGCAGTCGACTTTTTTGCCTTCGGGAACAGTCGTTTTAATCGGGGTCGGATACCCTGCCCCACCCATGCCGACAATTCCGGCTGTTCTGATTTTGGCAACGATTTCTTCGGTGTTTTCGGGAATTTCACGGATAATTTCCGGGCTGCGATCAATGCTTTTCTCCCATTCGTCGCCTTCGACCCTGATGGTTACCATCGGTTCATAGTATCCAAACTCGCCCAGTATGTCTTCGACTTTGATTACTTCGCCAGAGACAGAAGAATGAACAGGGGCGGAAACAACGCCGTCAGCTGCTGCCAGCAGCGTTCCGACTTTGACTTTGTCTCCTTTTCCGACCAGTATTTTGGCCGGTGTGCCGATATGCTGTTTGATGGGAATATAGACGGTTTCCGGCAGTCCGGGATCGGAAATCGGAATGTTGCCGGCGATTTTGTGTTTGTCGGGGTGAATCCCCCCGATAGGAAAGGTTTTAGTCATGAGAATCCTCCCCGGTTTTAGTGCCGGTGTAAATGATTGCGCCGGTGGGGCAGCCGGCAGCCAATTCGGCGCCGTATTTTTCTGCGGAAATTCCGGCCGGAATGTAAGAAAGGTTATTTTCAATTTTTATATCCGGGCAGATTTTGGCGCATTTTTGACAGGCAATACAGGCTGCTTTGCAGTTTTTGCGGGCAATGGCGCCTTTCTGACGGTTGTTGCAGGCTACATATACGCGCCCTTTTTCTCCGCCTTTGGGGCGGATTTCATAAAGTCCGCGCGGACAAATTGCAACGCAGGTGCCGCAAGATGTACATTTGCTTTCATCAACAACCGGGATCCCGGTTAAAGGATCTATGCTGATGGCGTCAAAGGGGCAAGCCCTGACACAATCGCCGAGGCGCAGGCAGCCGTTAGGGCAGCCGCTTCTGCCGCTGGAAATTTTATCGGCAATCCGGCAAAAAGCAATTCCGGTATATTCGACTTTGTCGGGAGCATTTTGGCAGGTTCCCTGGCAACGCAGAACGGCAACTGTCGGATCTTTGTCTGCCGCCGCAAATCCGAGTTTGGCGGCAACTTTGCTCATGACGGCAGCGCCTCCGACGGGGCAGTAGAGTTTTGAAAATTCTTCGGCCGAGGCCTGGGCACAGGCAGACGCAAAGTCGTGACAACCGGCTTTGCCGCAGGCACCGCAATTTGCCTGAGGCAGTTCGTTTTCGATTTCTGCAACCAGCGGGTTTTCGGTTTCCTTAAATTTTTGGGCTACGAAATATAAAACGATTGCCGCAGTAGCAGCAATACCGACCAAGGTGATTATGTTTACCAGTATGAGATTATCCATTATAAATTCCGTATTTGCTGATTTTTCCTCATTCTGTGCTATTTTTCCAAAATTTTAAAGTTAAATTTTTGGTTAAAATACTTTTGGTTTAAAAACAGGACAAGATAATACGGAACTAAAATAATAATACTGAAAATTCCGGCGGTTAATTCATTTTTGGTTAGGGTGTTGACTAACAGCAGTGTGGATAACATCAGGAACAGGGGCAGCAGATAGGCCCAAAATACAGCAAGAAATCCCGATTTTGGCGTTATTTCGATGAGGATTGACTGTCCGGGGCGGAAATTTTGCGGGCGGTCGATCGGAATGCGGAATATTTGTCCCGAACTTGTTTGCAGGCTGCAGGCGCTGCGTGCAGCACAACTGCCGCAGGCTTCCCGGCGGCAAACCCGAACCCAAAGGCATTGGGGGGCGACGCGAACTATTTCGGCCGAACGGCGTAAGTTTTCCATTTTATTTTATCCTTCGGCCGGGATGTCTGCTTTCAGCCGGCGGCAAAATTTCGTATTCGTCAAGGAGTTCCCGTGTCTTCTGGGAAGCAATCATTCGGATTTCATTATTTTCGTTACGCACAAAGAAAATAACGGCAATTTTGTTTTTGTCGGCAAAAACCAGACCTTTTTTCTCGCCCATAGCCATAAAAGCCGTAGCCAGAGCGTCAGCGCGCATACAGGTTGTATCAAAAACCGTTGCAGAGGCCAGATTGTGTTCTACCGGGTAGCCGGTTTGCGGCGAAATGGTGTGAGAATAGCGTTTGTTGTCTTTATAGTAGTAATTGCGGTAGTCTCCGGAAGTGGCAACAGCCATATTACGCAGGCGGATAACCGCCGCATTTTGTTCAGGGGCGTTGTCCAGCTTGGGCACGGCAATGCCGATATTCCAGCCTTTGTTTGCATCCGATTTTTCTCCGGAGGCATAAATTTCTCCGCCGATATCGATGACAAAGTTTTGATATCCTTCCTGCTTGAGCAATAAGGCAATGCGGTCAACGGCGTAGCCTTTGGCGATGGCGGAAAGGTTCAGCATCAGGCTGCGGTTGTTTTTTTGCAGGGTTTTGTAATTGTCGGAAAAGCTTAATTTGTTGAAGCCGACAGTTTTCAGGGTTTCTTTGATTTGTTCGTCGGTCGGGATATCAGCATGGCGGCCGGCGCCAAAGCCCCAAAGGTCGACCAGCTGGCCGACGGTCGGATCGAAGCTGCCTTCAGTCAGGCGGTACACCTCACGGGCGCTGCGCATGACGTCGGACATGTTATCTGACAAATCTATCGGCTGCCCGGCGGCCGCGTCGTTAATGTTGTTGATTTCGGATCCGGGTTCAAAGACGGACATTTCGGCATTGATTTGTTCCAGTTCGTTTTTGATTTTTTGCAAGAGAAGGCGGTTTTTGTGTTCGGTTCTGATTTTGACGTTATAATAAGTTCCGAAGGTTCGGCCGCTGATTTCCTGATAGGGATTATCGCGGAAGAACAAAAAATACGCGCCCAAAGCAGTTACAGCCAATATTGAAATGTATTTAAAAAGTCTCATATTATATGTACCCCGGTTAAAGCCTTTTTTTTACGATAAATTAAGCAAATCCAAATATAGTAGCTCTATACTATGAAAGGTAGTTTTAATATGCAAGATAAATTAAAGCCAATTTTGAATAAGGTTAATAAAAAGATGAAAGCGGAAGATTTGAAAAAATATTATGAACAGGCCCGGGTTTCGGCGGTTCGTCTTAATAAGCAGATGACAAATTCCTTTAATTCCTTCGGGGCAAAGCTGGCCAAGGCCGGAATACCGGCAAATGCGGTTTCGATTGCCGGTTTTGTAATCGGGCTGCTGGCGATTAATTTTATTTCGTTGCAGATGTATGCGACCGGTTTGCTGTTTATTCTCATCAACCGGCTGTGCGACGGTTTGGACGGGGCGATTGCCCGCAAGACCAAAATTACGGATTACGGCGTTTTTCTTGATGCGGTTTTGGATTATGTTTTTTATGCCGGCGTTATTTTTGCTTTTGCGCTGGCCAATCCGCTGCAGAATGCCGTTGCCGCCTCTTTTTTGCTGTTTGCTTTTACTTCTTCGGCCTGCGCCATGTTGGCTTATGCGGTCATTGCGTATAAAAACAGCCAGAATCGGGAGCTTTTGAATAACTCGCCGTTTTATCTCGGCGGCGTTGCCCAAGGATCTGAAACGCTGATAGCCTTGGTTTTGATGTGTGTGCTTCCGGGGTGGTTTATGCAGTTGGCAATCGTTTTTGGCGTTTTGGGGCTGGTTAAGGCTCTGACCATTGTGGTTGCCGCTTATTATAATTTTGTAATTGCGGCCAGGAAGCCGGGAAAAACGGATAAAAATGCATAAGTTTGTCAGATTTGTTTTGATTTTGGCGATGGCTCTTGTCTTTGCAGGCGAGAGCCATGCTTGGCAGAATGGTTTTAAAACAGACAAGGTGGAAGCCGAAATCATTACGGAAAGCCCGTCTGTTAATCCGGAACAGCCGTTTGATATTTTGGTGAAATTTGAGATGAAAAACGGCTGGCATATTTTTGCCCAGGAGCCCGGAGACATTGGCCGCCCGACCGAAGTTACCTTTGAACTTCCGGAAGGGTATGCTTTGAAGGATGCACGCTGGTCGGTTCCGGAGCGTTTTGAAACGGACGGCATTGTCCAGTTCGGATATTCCGGTACTGCGTATTACAAAACGACGGTTGTTCCCCTGCCCCGTCCGGAGCGAAGAATTGAAATTCCGCTGCAGGTTTCCTGGTTGGCCTGCCGGGAGGAATGTATTCCGGAAAAGTTCAGCCTTGTTCTGTCTTTTGAGGTTACGGATTTGAATCCGGCACCGGGGAGCGTTTTTAAATCCGCGTTGGCTGCCGCCGAAAAGTCGTTTGTCAGAGCGCCGCAATCCCCGTCGTCTTCCGGTGACGTTTCTTTTCCGGTTGTTTTGCTTTTGGCTTTTGTGGGCGGATTGATTTTGAATTTTATGCCCTGTATTTTTCCGATTTTGACACTAAAGGCCATTTCTTTGGTTCAGGGACGTCTGAATCACCGGCAGATGCGGATTGATTCGCTGCTGTATCTGGCCGGAGTGGTACTCTCTTTTATGATTATTGCCGGAATTTTGGCGTTTTTACGGGCACAGGGCGAGCATATCGGCTGGGGCTTCCAGCTGCAATCGCCGGTTTTTGTGGCGGTTATATTGGTTATATTTGTAATTGTGTTCTTTTTGTTGTTGGATTTGATTAAGGTCAGAAATCCTTTTGCTGACCGCCTGGGGCGGATTTCGATGAGCAATCGGCGAATTGGAGCTTTTGCGACCGGATTTTTTGCGGTGTTGATTGCCAGCCCCTGTACAGCGCCGTTTATGGGGATTGCCATCGGTTATACCTTGATGCAGCCGTTGTATGTGTATCTTCCGGTTTTTCTGTCGTTAAGTCTGGGATATGCGCTGCCTTTTACCTTGGTGGGATTTTTTCCGAAGGTTTTGCACAAAATGCTGCCGCGGCCGGGAAAATGGATGGATATTTTGAAAAAAGTCTTTGCTATTCCTGTCTTTTTGACCTGTCTTTGGCTGGTTTGGGTCTTGTATAATCAAACCGGGAGGCATGCAGCAGATACTGCTTCGACTGCCGAATGGCAGCCCTATAATGCCCGGAAAGTTGCCGAGCTGGTGGACAAAGGTGAACCGGTTTTTATTAATTTTACTGCCAAATGGTGTATTACATGTCTGGCTAATGAAAGGTTGGCTTTCAGTTCTAAAGAATTTTCGGATTTGATTTCCCTGAGGAAAATACATATTTTCAAAGCGGATTGGACCAATGAAAGCGAAGAAATTACTAAAGCGCTTGCCGCTTATGGACGTAACAGCATTCCGCTGTATGTTTATTATGACGGAAAATCCCGGCAGTATGTAATCTTGCCGCAGCTGTTGACTGATTCAATTTTGAAAGGGTATTTGAAATGAGCAAAAAAATCCCCGGATTTCCGGGGATTTTTTAGTCCTCGGTTTTTATTTTCCGAAAATGCCCAGGGTTTTGACCCGGTCTTTGACACCGCCGACGACATTATCAAGATTTTTTTCGGCAATGTTTTTAAGGTCACCGATTTGTACTTTGGCAACGGTTTGCGAAGCAGTTTTGAGGATTTGATTCATTACTTTGATAATGATCTGCGGAATATCGTTTCCGTTTTGTCCGCCGCCGATATTGTTCATGTTAATATCGGGCAGCAAAACCGTTACGTTTCCGCCGGCAAGACCGCCGGCAGAAGCCGCGGCGATGATTTCGCCGCTTTTGATTTGCAGCTTTTTAATGATAACTTTTTTGCCTTCGGAAGTTTTTTCCGATGTTGAGTTTTTTTCGGTTTCTGCCGTGTCTTTTCCTTTGCCGGAGGATGATTTGGCAGCAAAGCTGTTGATGTTATTCTGGATTTCTTTGAGGTTGTTTTGGGTTAGCGACAAGATTTCATAGCTGATGGACGGTTTGTCGATGACGATGCTGTCAATAATGATTGTGTCTGAAGCCAGGCTTTTGATGTTGACTTTTACGGTAATGCCGTCAAGGCTGATGAAGTGTGGCGATTTATAGCCTTTGGGGTTGGCAACGACGATTTTTTTGATTCGTCCTTCCCCGTCAGTCAGAGATATTTTGAAACCCTCCAGGCTTACGTCGGTTCCGGTAACCTGGCTGCCGTATTTGTGAACCAGATTCTTGACTATTGCTTCGTATGAATTGGCGAGATAGAAAGCGCCGCCGCCAATTATAAGAAGAATAACCAGGATAATGTATTTTTTCATGATACGTTCCTTTGTGTTAGTTAGAAGATAAAGCCTTATACTGTTTAGTTATAAATGATTTCAGTTTTTTTTCAACTTTTTCCTGCGTCTTGTTATCAGGATTACAGGTTTTTAAGATATTCAGCATTTTGTCAAAACAATTCAGCTTGGAACAAAAGACAAATGACGGCAGATAATTCAGGTCATAAGTCCAGCTGAGCAGATTGAGAATCCGGTCGCAGACAGTTTTTATTTTGCGCAGGTCGATGGCTTTTTCGTTCATAAAATCTTCAAGAATTTCCGGTTGGATATTTTGCGGCAGGTTGCGGGCATTTTCCGGACAAAAGAGTTCTTTTAACTCTTCGGTGCGAGTTGTAATCAGATGAAAGTTGGCGATTTTGTCGGCATCGCGGACGAGTTTGAGAATCTCGGTGATATCTTTTTTTTCTTTTTCCAGATTATGATATTCGGCGGAATTATAATAGTCTTCAATCAGTTTGTTATGATATTTGACAGGAAGCAGGAGAAAGGGGGTGTCGTATTGCGGAAGCCGGCTGAGAAACTCTGCCCCGAAAGCCCCGTGGTCGAGTTTGGTGGCGCTCAGGTGTTCGATGCCGAGGTCAAAAAGTTCGCAAATTTCGCGAAAACGCCCGATGTCATGAAACAGGTATGCCAGTTTGGCGAGGCGAAGGAATGTTTCGTCCCTGCCCTGATAATATTTTTCGTGTTTCATAATGTAATTTCCGGCACCGATTACCTGAAATGAATGTTCGATTTTTTCGTTGGCGTAAAGTGTATGAAAGTGCGAGTCTTTTACATATTCAAGGCAGCGGCGGTATTCTTGCCTGAGGATTTGTTCTTCAATATGGGTGTTTATCATCTTGTTCTCCGTTTCCGGTATGTAGGAAACCAGAAATCAGGGCGGATTTACAACAAGGATTTTGTGTTTTGCACAAAAAAAGCTTTTTCGTTTCACAACGAAAAAGCTTTGGAACGGCGGCCAATATGCAACAAACTTTATTTTTGATGGGCCGCCGATGCTTTAATTTATTAGACCGAAGCCGTTTCTTCGCAGAAAGAGCCGCAGCAGATACATAAAATTAGCGATATGTCTTTTTTCACGGTTAATTTTAAGAGTTTCAGGAGCCGGCCTTCACAGGAGGGATCCTGAAAATGTGAAAAAACAAATTTTCAAATGCAAATTTGTTTACAAAGAGCGCTTTTGCAATAAAATTATATAATTAAAATGTTTAATCAGGTAAAAAGCTTTTTCGTTTCACAACGAAAAAGCTTTGATGGCAAATGTTAACTTTTGTTATGCAATGTTAACAAAAATTTGACAGTTCCTATTGCGAGA
>UQFU01000064.1 GCA_900540425.1 uncultured Alphaproteobacteria bacterium | reverse complement strand
TATAAATTTAGAGCTTATGAAAAAGAAAAAAAATTATTATCGGCGTTCCCTGCTTGCGGCAATTTTGCTTATTATTGCCACGACGGTTATTTATAACATAACCGAAGGATATGCCCAGTTGCTTGCCTTCATTCCGTTCTGCGCAATTATCCCTCTCGGCATCTGGCGTATGAAACTGGAAGAAAAGCAAAACAATACTCCTGCCTCCTATAACTATAATTATAGATATCCGAGGAAATAAAAAAACTCAAAGACCGCAATATTCGCCGCAGCGCAATATTCCGGTCTTTATTTATTTTACAAAATCCTTGTAGGCCTTTTTCCGCCGCGAACGGTTCATCGACCACAAATTTCCCCAACCGTTAACCGGTTGCACTTCATACTTTGACCGAAAGGCAAAATCCCGCCGCAAAAACAAACTGGTGCACTTGGTATAAGCATTCATCGGACAAAATCCATAAAAATCGACTTGCAGCAAATCGGCGTTTCTCAGAACCTTCACCGCTTCCCGGTACTCCTGACTGGTATTAATCCGGTCGCTGTCGTCCAAAATAATCACCCCGCCCGGAGCCAGTTTCAAAACCGCCGTCCGGCAGCATTCCGCCCGCCGTTTGCCGTCAATGGCAATTACGTCATACAAAGAACCGTCTTCCAAGATTGCATCTTCGTAAATCTCGCCTTCCTCACGCAGGCGGATTTCCAAATTAGGATTCCCAAAGGCACTTTGCCATCGCCCGAACCAAATCGGGTTGTCTTCAATACTGATAACCTCCGCTGCCCGCTCTGCCCAAAACGGTGAAGAATAACCGCACCCAAATTCAAAGACTTTTTTATCGGAATAATCAAACTGCGAAAGATATTCAATCGCCGGATAAGTATACCACGGTATCGGATTCCCGTCCCGGTCAACACAGGCTTTTTCGTCAATCGAACGTTCCAGGGCAAAATCTTTTTGCAGCATTTCCACCGCTTTTAAAAATTTTTCGCTGAACATTCTTTCCTCCTCTTGAAAAGCCTATTTTGAGCTATATATCATAATTGAAAAAATTACCAACCTTTTTTACGGAGATATTTTATGATTTATCTGCAGCGTATCGCCCTGATTCTCACCATAATCGGTGCTCTGAACTGGGGATTAGTCGGAATTGCCGGCCTGGATTTGGTCGCTCTTCTGTTTGGTCCGATGAGTATCTTAAGCCGGATCGTTTATATTCTGATCGGTGCTTCTGCCGTACTGATGTTCTGGGGAGTTCCGTGTACCTTCCGTGACGCTGTTCACAGCGCCAAAAACTAAACCACGACTTTCTTTCTCCAAAAAAGCGGCATCTGTCAAACCGGCAGAGCCGTTTTTTTATCAATAAGGGCGGCGTTGCAGCTTGGCCGCCGCCGAAGAAATCTGCATAATCGTATAACTGACAATTTCTTCCGCCGGCATATTCGTACTCTTACAATCGCGCTCGCATTTATAAAGCAATTCCGTTACGCCGAGCAGTTTGTCTTTGCGCCAAAAGCCAAGCTGCCGCTTAAAAGCCGGTTCGCGATAAAATATAATCCGCGGCACCAGCTTATAAACCGCCTTGTCGACCGGTTCTCCTGTTTCCATATGCCCCAAAACCGTCAACAGCTTATTAAAATGGTATGTCAGATTGCGAACAATTGAAATCGGTTCGCTGCCTTCATTAATCATCTTACGAAACGCTTTTTGGGCTTTTTCGCTGTCACCGCCGGCCGCATAATAGCAAACATCATCGGCACTCGAAGAAGACGCATCGGAAACAATACGCTCCACATCGCCGACGGCAATATCCTTTTTGCCGCCCATAAAAGTCATCAGCTTCTCAATTTCGCCCAGATTCGTCTTGCGATCGTTCGACAGCCGCGCACACAAAATTTTCAAAGCTTCGCTGCCGATTGTATAGCCGTTTTCGACCAACTTTTCGCGAACCGTTGCGTATACGTCTTCATCACGGTCTTCATAACAAGCCACCGACGCCATATCGTCACGCCCTTCGGCTAACACCACCAATGATGACTTCTTGTTCAAATTCGCCGCCGACACAATCACCAGCGTATCTGAATTCAGCGTTTCCAGCATGGTCTTAAGATGCTTGGTCAGATTATTGTCGGCATCTTTAACCACAATTACCCGCCGGCCGCCCAAAAGCGACTGGCTGGCATATTCGGCAAAAAGCATGCTGCTGTCGGCATTGACATCTGCCCCGTTAAAATAAACAACCTGAAACGGATCATAAATATCCGGGCAAACCGCCGCCGTCAGATTTTTGACATATTCCGCCTGCAACCCCTCGTTACTGCCGTAAATCAAAAAAACTTTTATCCCTGGTTCGGCTTTTTTCAGATATTTTTCAATTTGAGCCTGTTTATAAATCACCGAAAGAATCCTTATTATACATTTCCTTGTGGAAATAAGCCCCCAAACGCAAGGCAATATCATTGGCAATAATTTTGGCGGCGTTTTCTTCGGTTTTCTTCTGTGCCATCGTTGTTGAATACGGATTGGCCAGAATATCATAACTCACAAAAGAAACGCTGTTACCGCTCAATAGTTTTTTACCTCCGGCCTCCAACCGATACTGTACTGCATAGCGTACCCGTTCGCGGGTTGCGGTAATATCCTTACGCAAAGCCTGCTGTGTAATTTGTTTGTCTCTTGGCGTTACATACAAACGATATTTCGGCTTTTTCGGCGCTCCCAGCGGCGTTACCAAATCCAAAAGCTGGTTGCGAACCTGCTGCCCGAAACGATCGGCAATCGGCTCTATTGAAATCTGCGCCATTTCTTCCGAAATGGAGTTGTCAAACTTGCCGCTGAAATACCAGAGATTGCTGTTTTGTTTTTTGGCATACAGCGGCTCAAACCCGCAAGCCGCCAACAAAAACAACATGCATACCGCGCTTAATGTCTTTTTCATCTGTTTCCTTTTATAAAATTCTCTATTCCGAATTTAACCGCATTTGGGCAGCAAGTCCACATTTTTTTCTCTGATGTCCTATCTTCCCCGTTGCCAAAAGCCCCGCAGGATAACTGCGGGGCTCAAAAAAAGCATCATGCGGCAACAATATTGACAATCTTGTTGGGAACCACAATAACCTTTTTGATGTCCATGCCGGCAACCTGGCGCTTAACGTTCTCCAACGCCAAAGCCGCGGCTTCCACATCGCTCTGCGGCGCGTCTTTTGGCATCTCAATCGTACCGCGCATCTTGCCGCAGATCTGAACGGCAATCGTTACGACATCATCTTGCGCCAAGGCCGCATCGCCAACCGGCCAGTTTTCGGACACGATCAGGGTCTGATGTCCCAGCCTTGCCCACATTTCCTCGGCCAGATGCGGCGTAAACGGACACATCAGCTTCAACAAAACTTCATACAGTTCGGGCGCAATCTTATCCAAACCGGACAAATAATTAACATAAGTCATCAGCGAAGAAACCGCCGTATTAAACTTCATCTGGTCAATCCGTTCGGTAACCTCCAAAATACACTTGTGCATTGCCCGCAAATCTTTTTCACTTGGTTTGGCATCTTTATAAACCTTCTTAAACAGGTTAAAAATCTTGCCTACGAAACGATAAACGCCGTTCAGGCTTTCGTCGGACCACATTGCCACCTGGTCAAACGGCCCGATAAACATTTCATACAAACGGAAAGTGTCCGCGCCGTAATTCTCGACAATATCGTCCGGATTAATCACATTGCCGCGGGATTTTGACATCTTCTCGCCGTTCTCGGCCAGAATCATGCCGTGTGACGTCCGTTTTTTATACGGCTCCTTGGTCGGCACATAACCGATGTCATACAAAAACTTGTGCCAAAACCGCGAATACAGGAGGTGCAGCGTCACATGCTCCATGCCACCGTTGTACCAATCAACCGGCATCCAGTATTCCAAAGCCTCTTTAGAAGCAAATTCCTTGCTGTTGTGAGGATCGCAATAACGCAGAAAATACCAAGAAGACCCTGCCCAGTTTGGCATAACGTCCGTTTCCCGGCGAGCATGGCCTCCGCATTTCGGACAAGTCGTGTTAACCCAGTCCGTCACTTTCGCCAGCGGAGAGTCCCCGTTGTCATTGGGCAGAAAATCAGAAACTTCCGGCAAAGTCAGCGGCAGATCTTCTTCCTTAAGCGGAACCCAGCCGCATTTTTCGCAATAAACCATCGGAATCGGTTCGCCCCAATACCGCTGGCGGGAGAAAACCCAGTCACGCAGCTTGAAGTTTACTTTTGCACGGCCAAAACCGTTGGATTCGGCATACTCAATCGCCGCTTTCATGGATTCTTCCTTATTCATCCCGTCAAGAAAAGAAGAATTAATATGCGGTCCATCCTCTTCAAAAGCCTTTTCGCTGATATCGCCGCCGTCCAAAACCTGAATAATCGGCAAATTAAACGCTTTGGCAAAATCATAATCGCGCTGGTCATGCGCCGGCACTGCCATAATTGCCCCGGTTCCGTATCCGGTAAGAACATAATCGGAAATAAATACCGGAATCAACTCGCCGTTAAACGGGTTCTTGGCCTTGATTCCCTTAAGCTCCACGCCGGTTTTGCTGTCATTCATCGTCCGCTGCAAATCAGACTTCTTGGCGGTTTCCTCAACATAGGCCTGAACCTCAGCCGCATTTTCAAACTGCCCCATCAGCTCCGAAACATACGGATGCTCCGGCGCCAATACCATATAAGTTACCCCGAAAGCCGTATCCGGACGGGTTGTAAACACCGTCAGCTTTTTGTCTTTGATCGCCGCGCCGTCGGCAAACGTCAGGCCAAAATCAAGCTCCGCGCCTTCCGAACGTCCAATCCAGTTAATCTGCTGCGCCTTGATTCGGTCTAAGAAATCGAGCCCTTCCAAATCATTAATCAGACGGTCGGCATATTTGGTAATCGCCACCATCCACTGCTCTTTGTCCTTGCGCACGACCTGCGCACCGCAACGTTCGCAGCAGCCGTTGACAACCTCCTCGTTAGCCAGCCCGACTTTGCAGCTCGGACACCAGTTAATCGCTATCTTGTCCTTGTATGCCAAACCGTTTTCAAACAGCTTGATAAACATCCATTGCGTCCATTTGTAATATTCCGGATCACAGGTCGCAATGCAGCGATCCCAATCAAAGCTGAAACCGATAGACTTCATCTGGCGGATAAAGTTTTTCATATTTTCCGCCGTCGAAACCGCCGGATGAATACCCGTCTTAATCGCATAATTTTCCGCCGGCAGCCCTAAAGCGTCAAACCCCATCGGATACAATACGTTAAAGCCCTGCATTCTCTTCTTGCGCGAAACAACGTCCAATGCCGTATAAGAACGCGGATGCCCGACATGCAAACCGGCACCCGACGGATACGGAAACTCAACCAGCACATAAAATTTTTCTTTACTCTTGTCAATTTCAACCTTATAGGCTTTTTCTTCATCCCAAATATGCTGCCATTTTTTCTCAATAGAACGGAAATTGTAACGGTCTTCTTCCCGCCACTCTTTCGCCCAATCTTCATAACTGCCTTTTCCGTTATATCTGTCTTTATTCTCTGTCATTTGCTTATCCTTTGTTCGACAATAAATCTTTTCTGTACAAATTCCTTGCCTGAAGCAAAATCTGATGTTCGATTCCGGCGGACAAAGCCTTATCTGCCTTCACATCAATCCATTTTCCGTCCTTGAACTGCCGTTTTTCAACCCTTACCTGCAAACCGTCGCTGCGCAGTTCACGACTGTAGATTTTAACTTCAACCTTAAACAAATCATTCGGGCTGCCCTCCATTTTTACCCATTTGGTCACAATGATGCCCCCGCTCTTATCTTCAATTTCCTTGGGCATGAAGCCCAGCTTGTCCAGCGCACCCTGCCACAGATAATGATTAACGCCGCTTTCTGCCGCCGGAACCGTATTTTCTTTTTCGGCAAACGGATTAAGTGACGACCACGAACAACCGCCGGCCAAAAACAACAATCCCAACAACACGCCAAAATATTTTTTCATTATCACACCTGCAAAAAACTATGAATGAACAGTAAAATATACCAATTAAAAGCAAAACACAAGCAGCTTGAAACATTTTCACAACCGTATTCAACAAAATTTCACACTTGTATTTAAAACAAATTATATTTACAATACCGGCGATAACCCAAAGAAAGAAACACAATGAGCGAAACCCGGCAAATTGCCGTTGAAATCCTCAACCGGATTTTCAATGACCAGATTTTTTTCAATGAAGCAAAAATTCGTTCCGATGCGGACAAAAGAACCGACCTGCCTTTTGTCAACATGTTGGTACTGACAACGCTGCGCCGCCTGGTTTTCATCCGCAAAGTACTGAACCGCTTCATCAAAAAGCCGCACCGCGGAACATTGCGCTTTGCCGATTGCGCTTTATACGCCGCCGTTGCCGAAATGCTGTTCCTCGATACCCCGGATTACGCCGTCATTAACAGTTACATCAGCCTGATTAAACAGCGGCACGACAAATATATCGCCAACTTCGCCAATGCTGTTTTGCGCAACATTGCCCGCAGCAAAGCCGAAATTCTGAACGAAGACGCCTCCGCTTTTTTTCCGCCCGAATTTATAAAAATCCTCAAAAAAGGCTACACGCCCAAACAGATTAAACTGATTGAAGAATTTTCCGCCCGGGAAGCCCCTCTGGATTTGACTTTCAAAAATCCCGAAGAAACCGCCGCTTGGAACCCGAAGTTAAACGGGACAATCTTACCCAACGGTTCGATTCGCCTTGATAACAACGGCAAAATCGCCGCATTGCCCGGATACGACAAAGGCATGTGGTGGATACAAGACTTTGCGGCATCTTTGCCGGTCTTGGCCATGGGAAATGTCAAAGGCCTTCGCGTTCTGGATCTTTGTGCCGCCCCCGGAGGCAAAACCGCCCAGCTCATCAGCCGCGGCGCCCAAACGACGGCACTGGACATCTCCGCCGCCCGTCTCAACACCCTTTCCGAAAACCTGAAACGCCTCAGCCTTCAAACCGAAGCCACGGTTTGCGCTGATGCGCTTGACTATCTTCAAAACTTTTCCGGAAAACCCTTTGACGCCCTGTTGCTCGATGCCCCCTGCTCGGCTTCCGGTACTGTCCGCCGCCACCCCGAATTGGTTCATCTTAAAACCCTTAACGACATCAAAAAAGCCGCGGAATTGCAAAAACGATTGCTCAGTCAAGCCGGACGGGCATTGAAAGATGGCGGTATCTTGCTATATACCGTATGCTCAATCTCTCCGGACGAAGGCGAAGAACAGATTAAATCGTTCCTTGCCGCACACCCGGAATTCCGGCTGCTTCCGATTGCCGAACGCGACATTGACTTGAATGGCAGCGGCAGCCTGGACATTCTTATCGACAACAACGGCTTCCTCCGTACCCTGCCTTACTATTGCGGAAACCAGGGCGGCATGGACGCTTTTTTTGCCGCTAAACTGCAAAAGGTCAAAAACGCATGAACGATACCGAAAACCAAACGACGGAACGCCCCGTTTATTTGCTCGGAGAAACGCTGCTCAGCATTTATCTGGCTTTCCGGCTGGCCTCTGCCGGAGAAAACCCGGTTATCGTCACACCGCCCAAGACAAACCGCCCTGACAAGGTTGACATCACCATCAAAGAAGCTCAAACCCTCAAAAAACATAAATTCACTTACACTACCGCGGCCTATACCTTTTCTCCCGGAAAAATGCTGCTGATTACGTCCCCTTCAATCAGCTTCAAATCCGAACTGATGCTGCTTTCACCCCGAAGCCTTGCCGCTTCTCCGATTGTTATTTTCTCGCCGTTGCACGACATTTCCGTTGCCGAAACGCTGCTCGGAAAGTCTTTGATCAGAGGCTGTTTCGACGGCTGGCTGCAAAACGGAAACCAAACCGTTTCCGTCCTCGGCGACACACCCCGAATCAGCCTTGTCAAAAATTATACCGGCCTTGAAGCCTGTTTGGCTTCTTTGTCCCTGCTGCACCATACCGGCCTTGAGTGTCAAACGACGGAAAACGGCCCCCAGGCCTTTTGGGAACATTTCGCGGTACAGGCTTTGGGCTCAATACTCTCGGCCTATTATCAGCAAAATATTTTCAATATTGCCAAAAACAAAGAAAAACAGCGCGAAATCGGAGTGCTTGCCGCCGAATTGTCCGCCCTGGCCCGCAGCGAAGGGGCCGAACTCAAGCCTGAAAACATCGTCAACGCCTTGCTCAATATTCCGCTGCACTATTCTTTTCCGGCCCAAAGCCTCGATTCCGCCGCCGTCAGCGAACTTAACCGCTATTACCGCACGCTGATTAACCTGGCATCTGCGGCCAAATTGCACCTCCCGGGACTGAACCGGCTGATGAAAGAAATATATTTTCGCATAAATTCATTTTGACAGTTGAACAAAAAAATAAAACGGATAAACTGGTAAGAAGCTAATCAAGCAGGGGAAACAGGATGTATTCGGAAAATTTTATGATTTATGCTGTCGCAGTCTTGTCTTTCTTTTTGAGCTTCGGCGGATTTTATTATCTCAGCCTGCGCAATGAAGAGCTTGAACCCAGTAAAAACACCCCTTTCCTGATTATGCTGCCGGTTCTTGCCGCCGCTTTTCTTTTTCTGTTCTCCCAATTGTCCGATCAGCGCGACTTTATCTTTTCCCTGAAACTTGAGCAGCTTTTGTTTCCGCTTGGTGCCAGCGCCGTAATCTATTTCGGCTCGCGCTTTCAGGCTTCGCCGTATATGCGTACGGTTGTTATCATGTTTTGTTCAGCCGCAGCTTTTTTTCTGCAGCCGGAAGGATTCGAACTGGCTCCCGGCCTCAATTCCCTGTGCAGCGGACTAATCCTCAGCTTAATCCTGTTTTTGTTTTCGGTTTTCTATCCTTATATCAATAAGATTGACGGCATTTCGGGGATTCAGTCCGCAGGTATCGGCATGGGCATTTTTACCCTCTCCCTCATCGGCGGCGTACCTGCTCTGCTCGGCGCCTTTGGGCTAAGTCTGGCTGCCGTTGTCGGCGCCTTTCTGATTTTCAACTGGTACCCGGCCAAACTAAGCCTCACCTCTGCCGGAAGCAGCGCCCTGGGATTTTTGCTCGGCTGGCTGATGCTCATCGGCACCTACGAGGGAAGCGGGCCGGCCATTATCATCTTCGCCTTGTTTTTCATTATCGAAATCCTGACCGCCTTGCTCAAATTCATCACCCTGCGCCCGGAATATCGCAACCTGGCCGCCAATACCAACTGCTATCAGGCCAATCTGTCGGGCTTTCCGCCCTACTCAATCGCCGCCAACGTTTTCCGTCTCCAGCTTATTCTGCTGATTATGGGAAGTTTTGAACTCTATGCGCCCAATGCTTATACCATTCCGCTGTTTACTCTTGTCGTTACCGCCTGGTATCTTTCCAAAATAAAAAACTGGCAAACCGCCAACAAAACCATTCGCGAGATCAACCGGGACCTGATGACCGAAATCAAAAACAATATCAATACCATCAAAGACCAAATCAATAAGGAAAAATAAACGCGAACATGAACTTAATCAGCTGGCTGCATCACCAATTTCCGATTATCCCTTCCCGAACCGAACGCCCGGCGGTTACGGCAGGCGGGCTTTTTTTTTTTTAAAACGTCGCCCTGATTTTG
>UQFU01000063.1 GCA_900540425.1 uncultured Alphaproteobacteria bacterium | reverse complement strand
GACCATAATCTAAAGTATATCACCCGGAAGTACAAAAGTAAACAAAAATGATTAGTATATACTAATATTTTGTCTAAAATTAAGGCTTTGTCAGCTGTAAAATAACCTGATTGGCAATAGTTAATCCGAAAATTGCCGTTATTGTCGGCATCGAACCGAGCGTATTGCGAACACGTCCTTGCCGCCCGGCGCTGATTTCGGTGTTGACTGTTTCCTCATCCTGAAAAATTGCCCCTTCATTCAAACAATTTTGTTCATCAGAAAAAACGCAGGCTATCCGGCTGATGTCTATTCCGCGTTTTTTCAGCCGCTTACGAATAAAACGTGACAAGCTGCAGTTTTTGGTGTCGCTGAGTTTGCCATAGTGAATTTTCGCCGGGTCGGTCTTTAGCGCTGCCCCCATGGAAGAAATAAACGGAATGTCCCGCCGGTATAACTCTTCCATCAGGCAGCACTTGGGATTGAGGGCGTCGATAGCGTCAATGACTATATCCGCCCGATGCGAAAGCAATTCGGGAATTGTGCCGCTGTTAACAAAAAGGTTCAGGATTTCCACCCGGCAATCAGGGTTAATTTCCCGTACCCGCACTCGTGCTGCCTCTGTTTTGAGCATGCCGATTGTTGAGCCTACAGCCAGAATCTGCCGATTGACGTTTGTTTCCTCAATCACGTCAAAATCAACCAAAATCAGATGCCCGATTCCCGAACGGGCCAACGCTTCCAGGGCATAACCGCCGACCGCTCCCAATCCGACGATCATAACGGTTGAATTTTGGAGTTTTTCAATTCCCGCTTTGCCCAAAAGCGCTTCGGTGCGCAAAAGTCTGCGATTGGCTGTCATTTTATTTAAGTCCTGCGATTTTTAATGAATTTTCATAAACCTGCGCGGCCAGCCGTTCCGGATCGTCGCCGCGGATTTCGGCAATTTTTAGCGCAATCTTCGGCAGTAGGCGCGGTTGGTTTTCTTCTCCCCGGATTTCGGCCATATACGGGCTGTCCGTCTCAAACAACATCCGCTCTGCCGGAATGGTTTTTAAGATTTCCGCACCGTCTCGGTTTTGAAAAATCGAAAACCCGAAAGCGGCATAAGCGCCGCTGTTCAGCACTTTTTTCAGCATTTCCGTCCGGCCGCCGAAAGCATGAAAAACGCTGCGTTCCGGCAAAATTCCCCAAAACCCTTCCAGCCATTCCGCCGCTTTGACGGCATGGATAAGCAGGCTGCGCCGATATTTTCGCGCCAAAGAAAGCTGCAGCTCAAAAAAAAGTTTTTGCCGTCCGAAATCCGGATTTTTCAATCGGTCAAAACCGCATTCTCCGACCAATGCCTGCGGATTCTGTTTCAGGCTTTCTTCCAGACGTTTCTCCCAGCCGTCTTCCGTCTGCTCAAGATACCAGGGGTGCAGCCCCAACGCCGGGACAATTATGCCCGGATAAGCTGCGGCCAGCTCCAGAACCCCGGGCCATTCGTCTTCTGTGGCGCTGACACAGATAAAACGGTTGACGCCGGCCATTTCCGCCGCCCGGATAATCTCCGTGGTATTGTTTGCATTATAATCTTGCAAATGTATGTGGGTGTCCATAAACTGCATAATCAAAACCTTTTGATGAATGGAGCATAACGGACAATGACACTTTTGACAAGACCTGTTTTGGAAATAAGCCTCGCTGCCGTTTTGGCAAATTATCAGGAACTGCAGAAACTGGCCGCCGGTTCGGTTGCCGCTGCCGTGGTTAAAGACGATGCTTATGGCTTGGGAGCGGAAAAAGTCGCCGCTTATTTGTATTGGCACGGAAACTGCCGCAGCTTTTTTGTGGCTCACGCGGTCGAAGGCGCCAAAATCCGCCCGTTTGTCCCCGATGCTCAAATCTATGTGCTGCAAGGCATGGGCGATGACAATCTTGAGCTGTTTTCCGCTGCCGGCCTGACGCCGGTTGTCAGCTGTCTGCCCCAGTTTGAATATTGGAAACAACACCGGATTAAAGGCGTTAAGCCGGTTATTCATGTTGAAACCGGGTTGAACCGCCTCGGCTTCCGGGAAAAGGATTTGCAGCAGCTGGACCAAACGGATTGCCGGGAATTTGGAATGGTTATGTCGCATTTGGCTTGTGCCGATGTTCAGGGGCATTTTATGAATGCCCGCCAATTAGAAGAATTTACCCGCCTGCGCCGGACTTATTTTCCGGAGCTTCCCGGCTCGCTCTCGGCTTCGGACGGCGTATTCTTGGGAACGGAATTTCATTTTGACATGGTGCGCCTCGGAGCGGCCATGTATGGAATCAATACGGCACCCTACCGGCGGAATATTATGCGCCCGGTCATCAGGCTGACAGCGCCGGTTTTGCAGCTGGCCGATCTGCCGGAAGGAGATTTTGTCGGTTATTCAGCCACCTATCGCGCCAATTCGCCGCGCCGGCTGGCTATCGTTTCTGCCGGTTACGGCGATGGTTTGCCGCGCTCACTTTCCAATGTCGGAAAGGTTTATTTTGTTAATGGCGGCAAACGCTGCGAAGGAAGAGTGCTGGGGCGTGTTTCCATGGATAATCTGATTGTCGACATAACCGGCCTGGAGGACGTGCAGGTCGGCGATATGGCAATTTTGCTTGATGAAGAATATACCTTGGACGACATGGGACGCGATGCCGGAACCATAGCGTATGAAGTTCTTTCCCGACTGGGAAAAAATCCGCGTTTTGACCGTCGTTACAAAGAATAAAATTACTTGGAAACGCAAACGCCGCCGGCGCATTTATAACCGTCTTTGCAGCCGGGACAACATTCGTTTTGCGGAACGCAAAAGCCCATGCATTCTTTTTGCCCCGCCGGACAGCCGCATTGGCAGCAGCGCTTGCCCAGATGGCTGGTGACGCCTTGGAACGGAATGCACTTCTGCCCGTTCGGACATTGGTCTTCCGGCGTTCCCTTAACGCATTTGTCTTTGCAGACATAACAGGTTTCACCGCATTCGTTATAATCGCGTTCGCTGTGAATTTCTTCCAAACCTTGGTCTTTGCAGCTTAAGAGGGTTGCATAGGGATTTTTGCAAATCAGCTTGCAGCACTGCGCATATTTGCCGTCGCATTTGGTCCCCACGCCGCGCAGTCCGTCGGTTTCCTTACATTCCAAATTATATTCCGGCCGGCAGATGCACTTGCTGGCATAGCTGGGATCGGCGCGGCACAAAGCCTCGGGCATATACGGATCCGTACAGCTCATCAGCTTGAAGCCAAATCCGGTGCAATATTCCCTGCGTTGTTCCATAGACATGCCCTGAATTCTGTATTCCGGCAGTTCGTCGTTGGCTGCGTCGACCGCAAAGGTAATGCCGGCCCGGACGGCGGCGGCATTTGTCAAAATACAAAAAGTAAAAAAGAAAAGGGCGATTTTTTTCATTATAAGTTTTCCTAGGCTGATTTGTCGCTTATTCTAACCATTTATACCGAAATTTCAAGATTTTTTCACCACAAAAAAACTCCGGCCTAAACCGGAGTTCTTAAGGATTCGCAGCCTCAAACTTTATTCCTTGTTGGCTGCAGCCTTCTGGTTCATAAATTTTTCCAGCCAGTGAATGTTGTATTGCCCGTCAATAAATTCCGCCTGGGAAATAATTTCCTGGTGCAGCGGAATTGTCGTCTTGACGCCCTCAATGACAAATTCTTCCAAAGCCCGGCGCAAACGCATCAAAGCGGCGTTGCGGGTCTTGCCGTGGACAATCAGCTTGGCAATCATGCTGTCATAAAACGGCGGAATGGCATAACCGGAATAAATCTCGGAATCCACGCGGATTCCCAGGCCGCCCGGCGCGTGCCATTCGGTAATCTTTCCGGGGCAGGGGGCAAATGTTTCCGGGTCTTCGGCATTAATCCGGCATTCGATGGCATGCCCGCTGAACTGAATGTCGTCCTGCGTATAGCCCAAGGTTGCGCCGCTGGCAATCCGAATTTGTTCGCGAACAATGTCAATGCCGCTGATTGCCTCGGTAATCGGATGCTCAACCTGCAAACGCGTGTTCATTTCCAAAAAGTAAAATTTTCCGTCTTCAAACATAAATTCCAGCGTGCCGACGTTGGTATAGCCGATTTTTTCAATCGCTTTGCGGACAATCTCGCCGATTTCTTCGCGCTGTTGCTGGTTGAGAGCCGGAGAGGGACACTCTTCAATAACTTTCTGATGGCTGCGCTGAATCGAACAGTCGCGTTCGCCCAAGTGAACCACATGTCCGTATTTGTCAGCCAGGATCTGCATTTCGATATGACGGGGTTTTTGCAGGTATTTTTCCATATAAACCACATCGCTCGGAAACGCCGCTTTGGCTTCGGCTTTGGCCATGGTGTAGGCTTCTTTTATTTCCTCGTCGTTAAACGCGGTCTTCATGCCTTTTCCGCCGCCGCCGTCCTTGGCTTTGATAATGACCGGATAGCCGATTTTGTTGGCCCACTCTATGGCATGCTCGACGCTTTCGAGAGCCGGGCTGCCCGGAGTAACCGGCAAACCTGCTTCCATTGCGGCTTTGCGGGCGGTGATTTTGTCGCCCATCAGGCGCATTTGTTCCGGGGTCGGCCCGATAAAGGTAATGCCGTGCGCTTCGACCATTTCGGCAAAGTCAGCGTTTTCAGAAAGAAAGCCAAATCCCGGGTGAATGGCGTCAGCCCCGGTAATCAGGGCCGCGGAAATGATTGCCGACTTGTTGAGGTAAGATTCGGAAGAACGGGCCGGACCGATGCATACGGCTTCGTCAGCCAGGCGGACATGCATGGCATTGGCGTCGGCTTCGGAATGGACGGCCACGGTGCGGATACCCATTTCGCGGCAGGCGCGGTGAATGCGCAACGCGACTTCCCCACGGTTGGCAATTAAAACTTTTTCAAACATAACGTAATCCTAAAAGTTGGTTCCCAAATTACTCAATAACAATCAAAGGCTCGCCGTATTCGACCGGATCGCCGCTTGCAATCAGAATTTTGGTAACTTTGCCGGCGCGGTGGGCTTTGACCGGATTAAAGGTTTTCATTGCCTCAATCAGGCAAACGGTGTCGCCCTGTTCAACGCTGCTGCCGATTTTGACATAATCAGGGCTGTTAGGGTCTGCAGAAAGATAAACAACGCCGACCATCGGAGATTTGACGGCGCCCGGATGGTTGGAATAATCCTCATCGGCGGCAGTCGGAGCAGCAAGAGCGGCAGCCGGAGCAGGTGCAGCGGCCGGAGCGGGCAGGGGAGCCGGCAGAACCGGCGCAAAAGCCGGCGGTACGGGAGCGTGCGGAGCTTCGCGGGTAAGGCAGATTCTGCAGCCTTCATCTTCATACTCCAGCTCGGTTAAGTGGTTTTTATCCAGAATTTCAGCCAATTTGCTGATAACTTTAGGATCCAGGGGATTTGACATTGTACCTTCTCTCTTTCTGATGTTTCAAGTTAACAAAATAGGATTAATCAATACCGCCAATTTTTATAAAAAACAACAAAAATATTCGATTTTTGAATAATTTTGCACCAAAATCGGCCAAAATGCCGCAATTTTAATTGAATTTTTAAATCCGCGTCCTAAACTTGAAAAACCGGTTGCGAAGCCGGAGCGCCTCAACCAAAAATAATAAATTGTGAAAGGATAGGGATATGGGAGATTATTTATGGCTGTTTTATGCCGGTTTGTCGGCTGTCGCAGCGGCTTTGGTCAGTATTTTC
The DNA here is from genome assembly GCA_900540425.1 of uncultured Alphaproteobacteria bacterium. Taxonomy (GTDB): domain Bacteria; phylum Pseudomonadota; class Alphaproteobacteria; order RF32; family CAG-239; genus MGBC133411. The sequence goes on along the minus strand of UQFU01000063.1, from coordinate 4,041 downwards.
GGAAAAATCGGCCTTCAGGGGCTCGATGCCAATACCGCAACAACGGTTCGTTCCGTGGTGATGGCTTTGTTTTTAATCGGCGTTATGATTATTCAGCGCAATTTCTCTCATCTGGGCGAAGTCCTGTCCAACCGCCGGGCGCTGCTCTATATTATATTAAGCGGCACCGCGGGCGCCTTGTCTTGGCTGTTTTATTTTGTAGCCTTGAAATACGGGCGGGTTTCGCAGGTTGCCCCGGTCGACAAGCTCAGTGTCGTTTTGGCTGCGGTGCTTGCGGTTGTGTTTTTGGGCGAAAGCCTTTCGCCTTTGGGGTTGTCCGGAATATTATTGATTACGGCCGGCGTTGTCTGCGTAACGTTTGGATAAATAAAAATGGCATGTTTTTTGCATGATTGATGGTAAGATAAACTTTTGCTAGTGAGGACACATGGCTCTGAGTATTTTTACCCCGTCTTGTACCGGAATGACGGCGCAGTCGCAGGCGTTGAGTACGGTTTCTACAAATATTGCCAATCTGCGGACAACCGGTTACAAAGTCAGCGAAACCATGTTTTATACTTTGCTCGGCAGCCAGCCGATTGTCAAAGGCAATCAGGCCGGCTTGTCTTCGTCGCATACGGATATTGACGGCGTTGGGTACTATAACCGCAATCTGATTGACAGCCAGGGCGTCGTGACTTCGACCGGCGGCAATTATGACGTGGCCATTAACGGTACCGGAAACGCCTTTTTTATGGTTCGCGGCGGTGATGAAACTTACTATACCCGGGCCGGCAATTTTGAAACCCGGACTGTAGACGGCAAAACGTACCTCATTACTTCCGGAGGCTACCGGGTTCAGGGTTTTCCTGCTTTGGAGGGGGGCGGTTTCGGTTCTTCTCCCGAGGATATTGAAATTGTCAGCCCCGAGACCATTCCCTCAACGCCGACCGGAAAGATGTCCATAACCGCAAATGTTCCTGCCGATGAAACTTCTGCAACCTATGCGTTGACGGTTTATGGCGCACAAAATGACGGCCGCACGATGAATATGAAATTTGACAAGATCGAAGGGGCAAATAACGCTTGGGACGTTTCCTTTACGATTGAGGGCGGAACCGTAACCACGGCCGAACCGATTGAGGCCCTTTTTGACGGCAACGGCCAGCTGGTTTCGCCAAAGACCTTTGATGTTACGGTTACCTGGGAAGACGGAACAACCCAAACGGTATCTATGGATATTTCCAAAATTACCCAATATGCCGGTGACAATAACCTGACCAATGTAACGCAGGACGGCATGGAAAGTGGCCGCTTCGTCAAAAGTTTTATTGATGAAGACGGTGTTGTTAAAGCCGTCTACAGCAATGGCAAAACCTTTAATAACGCCAAGCTGGCTTTGGTCGGTTTTACGGCGCCGAACAACCTTTATCCGATTGCCGGAACGTTGTTTGAGGCCTATCCCGACGCCGGCGAGAGTACGTTTCTGGATACCAAAGGCCTTATCGAGCCGCAGGCTCTTGAGCAGTCGACCGCCAATGTCGAAGAGGAATTCAGTACCATGATGATTGTTCAGCGGGCTTATTCGCTCAATGCAACGGCTTTTACAACCAGCGATGAAATGCTTCAGGAACTGGTAAATTTAAAAACCTGATAGAACCATGTTGACAAAAACCGTATTTTTGTGTATATTTTTGACATAAAAATCGGAGAGCCGGATTCATGAATAATATGCAGCAGCAAAATGAGTATATGCAGACGCTGAAGTCGATTCCAGATTTGCTGGAAGAATATTTTTTTGCTAATGGGATTGAGAATGAAGAACAGGCAAAACATTCCCCGGAGCGGGAAGTTATTGCCGGTTTTTATCCGATGCTGAAAGCATTTTCTTCCGAAATGGAAGCTTTTTATGGTATTAAAGCCGAGCCGGTTGACGTAGACGACCGCGCTGCCGCATCTTATCTGCTGGCAACCGAACTTTTGGGAAAAATTTCTGAAGACGAGCAATTTGTTCAGACTCCTTCTTGTGGCGAAGACCTGGGGCATGCTTTTTCCGAGCAGTTGGAAAAACTTTTTGAGTGGAGCAAAACCCTTGCTTCGGAAGACGACCGCCGTCGTTATTTGAGTTGGAATGTATTTTTGGCGGATATTGCCGGGCATTGCCTGAAAACAATCTCTGATAACCGGAAAAACGCAGTTTTTGAAAAAATTGAAAACAGCGCCGTTGCTTATGAAATTGCTGTCCGGTTTCGTGAAAACTGCAATTTGGATAACAATATTGAAGAAATAAACGGTATTCTTTACGACAGCTGCATCCGCTATGCCGAAGGCGGTATGGCGCCTGACCGCCAGGAAATGGTAAATCAGATTATCGGTCGGATAAGGGAGTTCGGCGTTACGGTTGCTCCGGAACGCCTGCAAAAGGTGATTTATAACTGTTCCCTGCCTTTGTGCGAAATTGTGGAGGAGGATCGGCAGCAGCTGGCCGAAATTTTGGAGAATAGCGGAAATATTGAATTTTTGCAGCAAAAATACCGTAATGAAGTTCTGGCGCCGGAGGAGTTGCGCCTGCAAATTTTTCGGCAGAAAATTAAAGAAAACTGGGAAATGCCCCTGTCTCTTGCTGACCGGGAGCTGTTGCCTTCCCAAGGTTCGGCAGTACCGCGTCCGGTGGTTGATACCGGAGAATTTCAAATGCAGGAAATTCGGCGCAACAGCCAGATGCAGACCCAAGAAAAGTTTTGGATAAAATATGAAACTGAACGCCGTATTGCTCCCGGGACCGGGTTGGAAAATGGCGTCCGAAACCTTTTGGGCAACGCTTTGGCTGCCGAGTTTTACCATGCCGAAGGCGAAGAATCCCAAGTGTCTTTTGAGCTGGACCAAATGTTTCGGGTTTTGTCGGTAACGGATAATAAGCCGGTTAACCGGCAAGTTGCCAGGGATCTTCTTGATTTCAGCAAGGAAATTATGGTTTTTTCCGAGCAGTCCGAAAGATATTTCGGGATTAAGATTGTCGATAAGAAATTGGATCGAAATGTTTTGGCCGAATTGTCCTATGCCGATTCGCTGCTTCCGGATGACTTTAATATCCTTTCGGCATTTTTGTCGTCGTTTGCTTCTCACCACAAGGACATCGGCAAAATTATCTCTTCTTGCGATTTCTCACACCCGAATGAAAGTTTGTGGGAGCAGGTTAAGAAACTTCCGGACAGTCTGGAAAAATTTGAAACGGTTGAGTTGTATTACCATGCCAATTTGGCAATCCTGCGGCAGTCTGTGGAATTGGAGCATGGATTTTGGAATAATGCCGTTGATGAAATCAATAAAGTACATCAGGATGCATTTAAGAAATTTGCCGATAATCTCGGGCTTATCGGTATGCTTTATCCCGAGGTATGCCGGTATGGTACGGAAAAATTGGCTAGGGAAATTGAAAAAGGGGTCTGCAACGGCTATTTAATTCCGGCTTATTCGGGTGAGGCAAATATGTCACAGGCAGATGCCCACTTGTTTGATGAGGTGGAAGATATTGCTGAGTTTGACCGTTTTCCTGAAGAAGCCGTCAGCAGCATATTTAAGGCAACGGATGATTTTTCTGATCAGGCGATTGAAAAACATGGTCTGGCAATTAACGGGGAACATGCTTCCCGGATTTTGGGATTGTTAAAAAGCTATCAGTCGACTTACCAATATACAGAGCAGTTAACCAGTAACGTTAACCGGTCATCGGATGTATTAAAAGAACAATCGGCTCTTTATTGTCGGTATAAACTGTTTCGGAGTGATAAAAATGTGCAGGAGGTTGATAAAACGTTCAATTATGAATTATTAGCGCATCATACGCCTGGAAGAAATTAAAAATTTTGCACTTTGTTAAAATTTTTGCTGGACAACTCTGAAAATATACATTATAAGTCATTTCGTTGTTGACCGACAGATAATATGCTCAGGTAGCTCAGTCGGTAGAGCAGAGGACTGAAAATCCTCGTGTCGGCGGTTCGATCCCGTCCCTGAGCACCATTATAAAAGCCCTCCCTTGTGGAGGGCTTTTATAATGGT
>UQFU01000062.1 GCA_900540425.1 uncultured Alphaproteobacteria bacterium | reverse complement strand
TTTCTTTCGGCGTTACCAAGTGTGACAAGTGCAAACGCTGCGAGGCCAAGTGCCAAAACGAAACTTGTCCTGAAAACGCCATTTGCGAATATGAGGCCTGTACCTGGCGTTACTGCGACCCGTACGCATGCAAAGTCGGATATAAATATTTTTGCAAAGCCCCCGAAAGTACTGATTGCAAAACTCTCGGCTACAATCAGGTTCCTTCTGACTGCCCCGGCGCCATAACCATCAAATGCCCCTATGACGACCAACTGGTTTATTGTCTCCCAGATGACGGAACTTGTTGTGAAATCTGCAAAGACTTCCCCGAAGAAACCGTCAAACCGGGGTACATTGCCGCTGACACCTGTTCTTGTTGCGAAAAAGTCTTTTACAAACTCAAAGAAAACCCCTGCTCCGGCTTTTTAGAATGCCCCTTTGGCGGTGCCGACGGCGCATCTTCATGCCAAAGCGGCTCTAAGATGATGTATTCCCGATGCAAGGACTGCCCCAACGCCTGCGAAGGCAAAACAACTTGCCCGCAAGGCGCTGTCTGCCGCTATGACGATTGTTCCAAAACTTACTGTCCCACAGGATGTCAGACCAACTATCAAAACTTTTGCGGCACAGTCCATACCGACTGCCAGTCCCTGGGATATATTTTGCCCGGCTTTGAATGTGAAGGCAAAGACCTCTTAAAATGTCCTTATGATTCTGACTGGGTTATGTGTGTGGAAAAAGACCTCGGAGACTGCTGCCGAAACTGTCAGAAGCTTCCTTATGAAGGCAAACTCCCCGATGGTTATATTCAGACACAGAAATGCGAATGCTGCGGCAAAGTATACTATGACGGCCTTCCCAACACATGTGATGGATTCCTTGAATGCCCTTACGGCGGTGCAGACGGCGCTTCTTCCTGCCAAACACCGGAAGAAACCCTATACAGCAAATGCAAAGACTGCCCCAATGCCTGCGAAGGCAATACAACCTGCCCGCAAGGCGCTGTCTGCAAAAAGGACGATTGCTCGGAAACTTATTGCCCTTACGCCTGCCAAACCCACTACCAAAATTTCTGCACGCCTCCGGAAACAGATTGTCAGGCCTTGGGATATCAGCTTTGGGATTTCAATTGCGTCAACAAAAACATCTTAAAATGCCCTTATGATACAAACTGGATTATGTGCGTCTCGCCCTGACCAAAGGAGAAATTAAAGAATCACCCGCTGATTAAAACCCAAAAAACAGGAGAAAGAAAATGAATAAACCACCCTTTAGGGCAGCAAAATTCTGCCCGGCAGCCGCAGGCGCCGCCTTGTTCCTGCTGCCGCATACCGCACTCGGACAAACCTCAGACATTACCTGTACCGCCGCCCCGGACTGCGCCTCTTTGGGCTATACCAAATCCGTGGACCAATGCCCAGACGGCGGCATGAAATGCCCCTTCGATTCCAGCAAGATGTTTTGCGTTTCTGCCGGAAATATGGATTTTGTATTCAAAAACCCAATTGCCGTCGGACATATCGTTTATTCTGACGGAACGACCTCCGCCAGCTATAACTCTAAAAAATTACCGATTGGTATCGTGGTTTATGTCCACCACAGCCCGCAAAAAAACCATGGTCTGATTCTGGCCATAGATGCCCCCATGCCCCGGACACGGGCCGAAGCAATCCTTTACTGCGATTCATATGTAACGAAAGGCACCCAAGTCGGAGACTGGCACCTGCCTGATGCCGGTGAAGCCTGGATGTACACAAACGCAAACCCCGATTATGCTTTAAGTAGTTTTAATAATTTTTTGGCCAATATTGTCGGAGGGGATACATTAGAGATGAAATTCTCAAATTTCTTCGGATACAACAGTAGCTACATAAACTATTGCAACAAACATTCTTATGTATCCGGCAACTGTTCTGCACCAAGGAATACATCATATTATCCCTGGACAAGCACCGATAACTATAGCACACCAACCAATCAAATACTTCCACAATTAAATCATAATTTTAGTTATTATAACAGCAACTATTCAAGTTACTTCAACAACTTCCGTTGTGTGGCTGAATTTTAAGGAGAAAAGCCATGAAATACATCTTAACAACCTTTGCTTTCATAACCGCTCTTCTCTGCTTGACCCCTTGGGTTCAGGCAGTAGAAGTCGGCGACATTTTTTACCATGACGGCAGCTTTGATAAAACCGTTAAAGATGATAAGGTACCGGTCGGCCTGGTTTATTGGGTTTCAGAACGCCGTGACCATGGTTATATCATGACTCTCGACCAACCGGCCAAAATGACCTATGTTTCCGCCGATTCATATTGCAACAGCTATGTAACCCTCGGCACCGCCAAAGGCGAGTGGAAACTTCCTACCTTTATAGAATTATTGCGCATGGGTAACGAACGAATTAACGGTGTCTCCAATACCAAATTCACCACCCTCAACAACAAACTCAAAACCCTGCCTACCGGTCAGGCTCTGGTTGCTGACGAACTTTATTGGATCAGATCACGTGCCTACGCACTAACTTATCTTAACAAATTCGGTTTTACGACGAATGCCCAAAACAGCGGCCTGTTCTACCCGCGTTGCATGAAAGGATTTTAATCGGTTCTGTCTCAGAAATATTATTATGTTATGCAATTTCTTTCGCTGTCCTGTCGGTAGCGTTCGCGCCTGCAGGACAGTTTTTTCTCTCTAACCTCTCTTTCCCCCTAAGCAAAATCTCCCCCTCCACCGCCTGCCCATAAACCATATTGTCATCATGTTTTCGCTCGTCCCCGAAACGATAAAAACAAACCGCAGGCAACAAAAAAGGAGGTTTCCGACGGAAACCTCCTCGACTTTTTCCAATCTGGCTAAGCTGATTTTTTCTTAGCCGTTTCTTTCTTGGTTTTCGGTTCTTTTTCAGCCTTGGCTTCTTTTTTAGCCTTAGGCTCTTTCTCTGCCTTAGTTTCCTTTTTGGCAGCAGCCTTAGCTTTTTTGGCCGGCTGAGCCTCCTCGTCAAATTTATACAAATCTTCAACCGAAACAATCTTTTCGTTCAGCTTGACCTGTCCGAGAATATGGTCGACGATTTTTTCTTCAAAAATCGGCGCCTTCAAAGATTCAACCGCCTGTTTATTCTTCAAATAAAAGTCAAACACGGCTTTTTCTTGCCCCGGATACTTGCGAGCCTCGGCCATAATTGCCTTATTGATGTCATCCGGTTCAACCGAAATCTTCGCTTCTTTGCCGACTTCCGAAAGCAGCAAACCAAGCTTAACCCGGCGAACGGCAATATTTTTATATTCTTCCTTCAGGGCATCTTCAGACTTGGCCAAATCTTCGGCATCAAGCTGGTTATTCTTCTTAGCCTGTTCATACTGCGCATAAATAGACTTAAATTCGGCATCGACCAAACCCTGAGGAACATCAAAGTTATAAGCATTGTCCAAAGCGTCCAGCAAAGCCTTTTTGAGTTTCATGCGGGAAGCCTGTTCATAATCGCCTTTAATGCGCCCCGAAATGGCTTCGCGAAGCTTTTCCAGGCTTTCTTCGCCCAAAGACTTGGCAAACTCGTCATCAAGCTTAACTTCTTTCGGCTCCATCAGCTCTTTAATTTCAACTGCAAACACCGCGTCTTTGCCAGCCAGATTTTTAGCATGATAATCTTCGGGAAACTTGACTTTGACATCAACCTTATCACCGGCTTTTTTGCCAATCAGCTGATCTTCAAACCCCGGAATAAACGAACCGGAACCCAGTTCCAGAGGATAATCGTTGCCTTTGCCGCCCTGGAACTCAACACCGTCAACCGAACCGACAAAGTCAATAACCGTTGTATCGCCTTTTTTGGCGGCGCGGTCTTCGGTTACTTTGGTTCTCTCGCGGCGGGATTGCGCAATATAGTTCAGAGCTTTGTCAACCTCTTCGGCAGCAACTTCAGCCATATACTTGTCCAGAGCAATGTCCTCAAACTTCCCGGCTTTGATTTCCGGCAGGTTTTCCAAAGAAACCTCAAATTCCAAATCTTCCCCGTCCTTAAACGCCGTAATCTTAATGTCGGGCATCATCGCCGGGCGCAGATTTTTATCCTTAATCAGCTCATCGGTAGACTTTCTGACCAAATCTTCCAAAACCTCGCCTTTGACCGAAGCGGCATATTTCTGCTTCAGCATCGAAACCGGGGCTTTTCCGGCCCGGAAACCGGGAAGTTTGACCGTTTTGGCGATTTCATTGATTTTGGCGTCGACTTCTTTCTCAAAATCCTGAGCCGGAACCATCACTTTGTACTCTTTTTTTAAGCCTTCAGACTTTAACTCTGTTACATTCATTTTATTTTTCTCTAAAAAGATTGGGTTAAAAACCAGCCCCGTAAACGGAACTGGTGCGGACGGAGGGACTTGAACCCCCACGGCTTGCGCCACCAGAACCTAAATCTGGCGTGTCTGCCAATTTCACCACGCCCGCAGTTTCACAGTATTAATTGCCTTGCATACTACATAAAATAAATTTTAAATCAAGCCAAAATTAACAAAGCAAACAAAATTATTGTAATATAAGTTAATATTGTCTATGATGCGCAAAGAAGAAGATTTTTAAAGGAGTAAACCTGTGTTTTCCGCTCAAAGCATCCGAAACATTTCTTTTCTGGCCGTTGCCGCCTGCCTGTCTGCATCCTGCAGCCTGGTCAAAAAGCATACCAGTCCGGAAACTTACAATACGCTGACTTTCAGCGACGGCGGCGTTGAAGAAGCCCGCCTGGCGACTGTCGCCTATTCGCAGGGAAACTTCTCCGAAGCCGAAAACCACGTCATCAATGCTTTGAACGAAAACCCCAAAAATCCCCAGGCTCTGATTGTCGGTGCCTTGGTATACGAACAGCTCGGCCGGCCAAACCGCGCCCGCCAGTACTATGAAGACCTGATGATCTACGGCGGCAACGAAACGACGGTCCTTGGCTCCAAAAGCGGCACGCCGGCCAAAATGACTGACGTCGCCAAACAGCGCCTTCGCCTGATTAACGTCAAACAGAGCAAGCTGGTAATCGAAGACCAAAACGGCGTCAAAATCTTCAATATCAGTACCGAAGCCGGAAAAACCCAGCGCCGTTCCGCAATTGAAGAAGCCCTGTTCCTGCGTGAAAAAAAGAACATCGCCGACAACCGGCCCAGCAGCGCTGAAGAGCTGAAAGCCGTTGAAGTTTTGTTCAACGATCAGGAGCAAAACATCATTTCCCGCTTTTTGATTCTAAAAGAACTGGCCGAAAAAGACCTGGTTACCAAAGAAGAATTTTTGAACGCCCGCAATACCAATATCGGCGGTCTGCTGCCCCTGACCCACACGCCGCCGGCATACGGAGTCGACAAATCGGTTCCGTCGCCAGATTTGATTATTGAACGTATCAATGCCCTCAAAGAAGCCGTCGAATCCCGGGCCATCACCCCGCGTGAATTTTCGGCGGAACGCGACGTTATCATCGAGGCTTTGCTGCCGCCCTCCCCCCGCCGGCGGCTGAAACCCAAAGCCCCTTCGCGCGACATCCTTGGAGCGGCCAAAGACCTGCGTAAGCTCGAAATTCTGCAGGACTTGCAGTTGATTACCACCAAGGAAAAGGAAAAAGAAAAACAAGCGGTCGAAAAATACCTCGGTGTCAACCGTTCCCAGCCGAAATCCATGGCAACAACGGCCAAACCGGAACCGGCAACGGAAAAAAATGCCGCTCAGAATATTCCTCATGAAGCCATGCCGGTTGCCCGGGTTGCCACACCGACCCTGACCGCCCCCAAACCGGAAGTCGTCGAAAGCAAAGTTGAGATTATTACTGCCGCACCGCTGGCCGAAACCGCTCCGGAACCGGCGCCCGCACCGCAGCCACTGATTCCCAACGTCAGCAGCCCTTTTTGACTTTTAACCGCTAAAATACGAATAAAATAATGTCTGATACCAAAGTTAATCCGCGCAAAACTTTTGCGATTATTTCCCACCCTGACGCCGGCAAAACTACCCTGACCGAAAAACTGTTGCTTTTCGGCGGTGCCATTCAGCAGGCCGGAGCCGTCAAAGCTCGCGGCGAAGCCCGCCGCGCCCGTTCCGACTGGATGAAAGTCGAACAGGAACGCGGAATTTCCGTCGCCTCATCCGTAATGAGTTTTGAATACAAGGACATCAGTTTCAACCTGCTCGATACCCCCGGACACGAAGACTTCTCCGAAGATACCTACCGGGTATTGACAGCAGTCGATTCCGCAGTCATGGTTCTCGATTCGGCCAAAGGTATTGAAGCACAAACCAAAAAACTGTTTGAAGTCTGCCGTCTGCGCGATGTGCCGATTATCACTTTTATCAACAAGCTAGACCGCGAAGGCATGGACCCGTTCCTGCTTCTGGACGATATTGAAAAAACGCTGGCAATGGAAGTAACGCCGGCCAGTTGGCCGATTGGCATGGGCAAAGATTTTCTCGGCTGCTATGATTTATTTAACGACCGTCTGATTTTAATGAACAAAACCGGTGACAAGTCGCAAATCAACGCCACCATCGAAACCTGTGAAGGCTTAAACGATCCCAAGCTTGACAGCCTGTTGCCGGCACATGCGGTTGCCAAGCTGCGCGAAGACGTGGAGATGGTCAAAGAGCTTTGTCCCCGTTTCAGCCTGGAGAATTATCTTGCCGGGGTTCAAACGCCGGTCTTCTTCGGCAGTGCCATCAACAATTTCGGTGTCCGCGAGGTCTTGGAAGGCCTGCATGAAATCGCTCCGACACCGCGGCCGCAGCCGACCGCCGAACGCACCGTCACCCCGGAAGAAAACAAAGTTGCCGGTTTTATCTTCAAAATCCAAGCCAATATGGATCCCAAACACCGCGACCGCATCGCTTTTATGCGCATTTGTTCCGGCCATTTCAAACGCGGCATGACCCTGACTCAGGTTCGTACCGGCAAAGGTCTGAAAGTCCCAACCCCGGTCATGTTCCTGGCACAGGAAAGAGAACTGGCCGAAGACGCCTACCCCGGCGACATTATCGGCATTCCCAACCACGGGCAGCTTCGGATCGGAGATACCCTGACCGAGGGAGAAAAACTGCATGTCACCGGAATTCCGAGCTTTGCGCCTGAACTGCTCAAAAGCGTCCGGGCGCTTGACCCGCTCAAATCAAAACACCTGGGAGCGGCTTTGCAGCAAATTGCCGAAGAAGGCGGTGCCAGCGTCTTTAAGCCGATTGTCGGCTCGGAATGGATTGTCGGGGTTGTCGGAACGTTGCAATTTGAAGTTATGGCCGACCGGATTAAAAACGAATTCAACATTCCGGTCATGTTCGAGCCGACCCAGTATTATACGGCCCGCTGGATTGAATGTCCGGATAAAAACGTCTTTGAAAAATTCCGCAACGCCTCTCAGCTGAATCTGGCTGAAGACCACGACGGCGAATTGGTGTTTTTGGCGCGCAATGCCTGGCACCTGGGAAAAGTTCACGAAGATTTTCCGGAAATCGTCCTCAAAAAAACCCGCGAACAGGTTCTCTGAAAATCCGGCCGCTTCCTGCGGCCTTCTTATTTTCTGGACGGGCAGTTCCAAAAACGGCAGCCGACATAATTTCTGACACTCCGAACCTTTCCGTCGTCATAAAAAGCGGCACCGCCTGTTTCCTGCGTATCAAACAACCGCCCGTCGACTTCCAAACGCCCGTCTTTATAATATCTATAACGCCCGGCATAAAGGCAATAATCCTGAAAACAACGCAAATCAATCCATTCCGGGTAAAACTTTTTGCCTTTCCAGATCAAGGAAAGCTTGCGATTCGCCTCTTTAGGCAATTTATCATTGGCGGTTTTCTCCAGCCACATCTGTTTGTTAAAGACCTTTCCCCGCCGAGGCAAAATAACCAGTTTTCCGGCATTGTCCCGAACCGCAAACAACATTCCGTCCGCACTAATCATCGCCTGCGGCGCTTCTACGGTCAATATACTGAGAGCGCCGGCAACAATCGCTGCCCAACCCCACCTTCGCCACGGCAGCTGCCAAATTGCCAGCCATAATCCGCCAAACACCATCAGCAGCAAACCCCAGAACGGCATCGCCAAAACCTGATATCCCGCCTCCGGAAGTCCGGCAACCCAGGCCGTAATCTCGTTAACCTGACGGACACCCCAGCCGACAAGCTTCAGCGGCAGATAATCCAGCCCCAAAGGCATCATCAATAAGGCAATCAAAACAAACGGCATAATAACCAGCCCGATAACCGGGCCGGCCAACAAGTTGCCGAGCGAAGTATAAACCGCAATCCGATTAAAATGATAAATGCCGAAAGGCAGCGTCGCCAAACTGGCAACCAAATCCGAAACAACAATCCCGGCCAAATATGCCCAGACAATACGCACCGCCCTGCCAGTTATTCCGATTGTTCCCGCATTTCCGCCGTTAAGAAAACGATGCAGCCGGCCGGCAAACTTTTCATAAAAGGCAATCAGCATAACTACTGCCGCAAAAGACATCTGAAAACTTGCCCCGATTAACGCCTGCGGAGAAATAATCAACACAATCAGGGCCGCCCACGAAATTGTTTTCATCGAAATTGCCTTGCGTCCAATTAAAACGCCGGCCAAAACGATCAAAGTCATAATAAAAGCCCGCTGGGTCGGAACTTCCGCTCCTGATATCAACAGATAAAAAAAGCTCAGAAATATTGCCGCCACCGCCGAAATCTTCTTAGAATCATAACGCAGCGCCAACGGCGGAACCAGAGCCACCAGCAAACGGATGAGAAAAAACATCAGTCCTGCCAGCATTGTCATATGCAAACCGGAAATCGACAGAAAATGCGCCAACCCGGAATCCCGATAGTTATTGGTAATTTTCCGGCTGATTCCGCCGCGCTCGCCGGCCACAACAGCCGCCGTAATCCCGGCCTCGTCAGGCGGCAGAATTCTGTTGATGCGCTCGACAATCCGCCGTCGCAAATTTTCAATGCCGCGCTTGATTCCGGAACCCCGGGCGCCTCTGTTTTCACATTCAACCCAACTTGCACTAGCCATGGCATAGCCTGTTCCGCTCAAACCTTCCAGAAAAAACTTGCGGTCAAACTGATAGCCGCCGACCATGGACGCCGCCGGAAGCGGCATCAGCTTCGCCACCAACTCCGCACAGTCTCCGCTTTTAAGCCCGGATTTTTTGGTCCTAAGCGCAATCCTGTAATTCCCGTAATATTCTTTGCCGTCAAAATTCCGCGGATTTTGCAGGGTCAAACGTTCCATGCCGCGATAATTATGATCAATATTAACAATTTTCCCGTTCAGATAATCAACCGCCGGCTCATGCAATATCCCCTGCTTTTGCTGATAAATAGTTTTCAGCTGAATATTCACAAATCCCGCAGCCACAACTGCAACGGCGGCCAGAAACATCAGCCTGAAATAATTGAAACGCCATAAAAACGCCATGACAATCAACACTTCGACACCTATGGCCGAAACCCATAGCGACGGTTCGACCGGCAACAAAAAATACCCGCCGATACCGCAGCCAAACAACACCGGCAACCACAAAAACCAACGTTCCTGCTCCGCTAAAAAACATTCTTTGATTTTATGAAAAAATACATACATATTCTCTCCGCCTTCGTTTGTAATATATTAAACATTTTATGCGAAGATAAAACAAAATAATCAAGTAGAGGATAAGTAGATGAAAAAAATCATTTATGTTTTAGCCGTTTTATTGCTCGGCGGCAATGCCAACGCCGCTATTCGCAGCATTGTAGACTGGGACGGCGGCAGCAACCCTTACCAACCGGGAAACATCAGCGTCAGCGGCGAAAATCTCAAGACCAAATGTTCTGACGCCTGCCCCGGCTATGATCTTAAAACCACAACCTGCAGCTATGGCCAAAAACTGGTGCATTGCTCGGTTCCCGGCTGTGGTTACTACAACAAATGCGTCGCCTTGAGCAGCGAAGAATTGAAAGACCCGCTTCCGGATCCGTTAGAAACAATCGACGTTGACGAAATCTATAATGAAATCGTTGAAGAGCAAAAAGAAGAACAGGAACTTCAAGACACCATTGACGACATACGAAACAGTTTATAAAAAAATTCCCGGGTTTCCGGGAATTTTTTATAGACTAAA
>UQFU01000061.1 GCA_900540425.1 uncultured Alphaproteobacteria bacterium | reverse complement strand
CAGAATATTGAAAACAAAACCTTTCGCAGGGCAATCGGCATTGAGTTTGCCAGGCCGCGCCGCGAACGCAATCAGGAAATTGAGAAAGTTGCCGCCGCCGGCGCTTATCCCGAAACCGTAGACCGGCTTGAGTTGGGGTATTATACTGCTTACGAGCTTACTGCCAGATTGCTCAAATATTATAACAAAGACATCAAAATCGAGCTCGTCGACCGTGACTGAAAAAATGCCCTGTTCAAAAACAGGGCATTTTTTTATTTGAGATAATTCAACAGCGAAACATTCATAACCTGTTGCAATACCGCATAAGATGCTTCTAAGTTGCCTGCTGCGATAATCGCCATGGCCGCGGCTTCGGTACGATCCGTGGTTTTGAGCGAAGAAACGCTGTCTTCCAGGTTTTTTTGAACCAATGTCTGGCTTTCCATTGTAGTGTTCAACACCACATAATTGGAATTTATTTTTGCCATAACGGTATATAAATCGCCGTTTTGCTGGGAAGACGTTTTTCCGCCGTTATAAATGCCGTCCTGCAACAGATCCAGAGCTTCTTCAACCCGGTTTCCGGCCCGGTCGACATCAATCAGCCCGTCAAATTCGTTGCGCGGATCTTTGTCATCAACCAAATTGCCCTGGGCAATTTCGCCCAACGCCCGGAACAGTTTCTCAAATGCCGGATCAGCAGCCGTAATGTCCATGGTTACGGACTGATTCTCCGAAATCATCCGCTCTGAAGACAGCGTCCCTCCCTGATAATAAGAGGAACTGCTCAGGCTCCATTTGCTGGATGCCGCAACGGTTGTGGTCTCCCCGGCAGCCGGCCAGCGGCTGTCATCTACGGAAACATAAAGCTCGGTACCGTCGGCGCTGACGCCGGTAACCTGGACTTGCGGAGAAATGTTGTTGTTAAATCCGTTCATGTCAACGACGCTGCCGACCGGAAGCGAGGTACTGAAGGTTACGTTTTGATCGGCTGTCAGCGTTGCATCGGCCTCAATCGGCGTTTCTTCGCTTAACGTGAGGGTTTTGCCGTCAGAAGAAACCGATTCGACAATATAAAATTTGGCATTGGTGCCGGCATCCGCGCCGCCGATAACCAGTGTATCTCCGGCTTTCAGGGTATTAAAAGCGCCGTATTGCGAAGCCATTACCGTATTCTTGTCGGCATTAAAAGTCAGCGAGCCGGTCGTTTCGGCTCCGGAAGTAACCGCCGTTGTCAAAAATGAACCGCCCGTCGCCTTAATAACGCCGGTGGACGGATCGTCGGCTTTTCTGGAGAGCTCTAAATCGCCAAGCTGCTTGGCGTCAAACTCCCAGTTGGAAAGATTGGCGTTGCCGTTGGTCGGGTATTGAATACTGGTGCCGTTGTAATATTGCTGGAATTCTTCCAATGTCCGAAACGGAAAATTAATCGGAGCCTGATTGGAAACGCCGCCGCCGAACAGATATTTTCCGTTGGCCGACGTATTCAGACAGTCGACCATCGCCTGCATGGTCGAAAACGCCAGCTGTTGGAGCTGGGCCATCGCCTGCGCCTGGTCGCCGTTCATGGTATGCGGTTCGCCGGTTGTAACGCCGTCAACGTTTAAGACGGAAGACGAACCGTTGACCGTGTACAGCGGAAAAGTAACCTTATTTCCTTCAAAGGTGAATTCGCTGAAACCTTCCGGCGGATTGGGGGCGTTTTCAAGTTTGCTCTTCAGGGCATTCAGAACTTCTTCGCCGTTTTTGGCCTGCGAAATATCAATGTTATTGCCGTTTCCGTCATTGGCAAAAGTGTATTTGACACCGTCAATTGTCAGCGTCTTGCCGACATAATCGGCCACATTGTCGCTGCCGAAAGTAATTTCGCCACCGGTATAATCAGGCGTAATCAGATCCAGATCATTGCCGCTGAAACTGGTCAGGGACGACTTGAAATCGTTAATCAGCTCATAAATGGATTCCATGGAAGTGTTCATGGCCTTGATTTCAATATTAAGCAAATCGTTGTTGGCCATAAAGTTCTTGGTCACGTTCAGCGATGCTTCCAGGCTGACGATGTTAAATGCGGTTGCGCCGTAGCCGGCATAAGTCGGCGATTTGAGACCGGTCGTTGCCTGAAAGCTGTACAAATCAAGCTGCTCTTTGTTCTTAAGGCTTGCGTTGAGCAGGTTAACATAACTTGCATAAGTAGGAACTCTCATAATTCTGCCTCCTATCTAACCATGTCGAGCAGCAAGTCCAAAATTTCTTTTGAAGCGGTAAACGCTTGGGCACAGGCTGCATAGGTTTGTTGAAAAATAATCATCTGCGAAAGCTCTTCATCAATGTCCACACCGCTGACTTGCGCTTCTTTGAGCGAGATTGACGAAGTCAGGGTCTGCTGATACTCCAGCTCGGTAGACGCATTATTGGCGGCCGAAGCGATATTGCCGACAAATGTCGCCGCATAGTTGGCAAGGGTCGACTCGGTTTTGCCGATGGTTCCGGATTGTTCAAACGTCTGCGATTCCGCAAAAACCTTTGCCATGGCATTGGCAATATCGTTGGCGGCCTGATTCAGTTCATATTTTCCGGTGTTGTCGTTAAAAATCGGCGACCCGTTGGCAATCAGTTCCGGCGCAACCGTAATGTCTTCGCGGACACCGATAGTCGTGGAAATTCCGGCGTTTGACGGTTGCAGCCCGAGGGTGTCCAAAAGGCCGGTCTGCGGATTGTTCAGTTCCGTAATTTCCAGCTGGGCGCCGCCAACGTCCTCAATACGCAAAACATAACCGTTGCCGTTGGGGATTAAAGCTGCCCGAAGGTTCTGGTTTAGATTGGGATCGTTGTTAATTTTGTTGACGATGTCGCGCAGGCTGTCGTTTGAATCGATTTCAAGCTGCCCGAAGTCAATGCCGCGTTCGCTGTCCGAAAAGCTCAGCGTAACCGTGTCGCGAATGCCGAGATTGGCATTGACCGCCATAACTTTGGAGTCATAAATATATTCGTTGCTGTCGCTGACAAAAAAGTCATTCAGTCCGAAAAAGCTCGAAAATCCCTCGAACTCGCGATCGTATCCGTTGACGCCGTCAGCGTCAAAACTCAGTTTGACATCTTGCTGTTCCGCTCCGGCGTTGGAGTTGGCAACATCAATAATCCCGATGGAATAATTGCTGTTTTGAGTATTGATGTTAAGCTTGCCGGTTTTATCAAAGGTAACTGTAGCGTCCTGCATGTTCGGCGTATCGACGGTGCGCAGCCAGGCTTGCAAATCTGCCGCCATTTCCGAAAGCGTCCCTTCCGAGAAGCCGAGGTCCCCTTTCAGAGAAGCCGTAGAAACCTGATTGCCGTCCTCGTCAAAAATAACAAAGCGGACATCGCCTTCGTCAATCCTGATTGACTGTTTGTCCGGATCCAGGAAAGAACGGGTTCCGCTCAGTTCTGACGGCGTGTTCGGAAATGCGGTTCCCTGATTATGAATATGGTTGATGCTGTCTTTCAGAACCCCGGCCAGTTCGTCGAGCTGTGACTGCAATGAAGGCAGGGTATTGTCGCGGATTTCAATCAGCCCTTTCAGCTGTCCGTTGCGAATGCTGTTGGTAATGTCCTGTCCGTCAACGAAAATTCCTGAAATCGACCCGGCGGCATAAGAAGTCGTTGCGCTGGCCTGGGCAATCGCCGTATGCGAAAGCTTGTGCGGATCCCGGTCAAGCAGCGTTGCGCCGGAAGTCGTCTGAATCACAATCTCGCCGTTTTCTCTGGCATAATAGGTAATGTCAATATATCCGCTCAGTTCACGGAGAGCCATATCGCGCTGGTCTTCCAAATCCGGCACGCCTTCATAACCCAGAACCGTGTATTTGACAATGCTGTCGTTAAGCTGGGCAATGGTATCCAGGGTTTTGTTAATGCTTTCGACCGTATCGCGGATTTCAATGTCGGCATCTCCCCGGATTTTCTGAATTTCGGTAGAAACATAATTGAGCCGGGAGGTAACCGTCTGCGCCGAACTCAGCAGCGAATAGCGCCCCGAAGCCGAAGTGACGTCCGTAGCAAAGGAATCAAAATATTTCTGCAAATCCGAAACGTTTGCCGCCAGAGAATTGTCGCCCTGCGGTGTGCCGAGTAAGGTCTCGGTTTTTGAAAGATATTCGTTTTGCGCGCTGAGGTTTGTCGTCAGGCTGTTAGAACTCAGAAAGCTGCGCAGCAGTCCCTGATTAACGGTGCGTTTGACGTCTCCGAGTTTGACGCCCGCATTATAGCCGGCCAGAACCAGATTGTTCTGCTGGGCAGTTTTGCGGGTATATCCCTCGGTATCGACGTTTGCCACGTTGCGGCCGATGATTTCGAGCTGGTTCTGCGCTACTTTCATCCCGCTCAGGGCAGTTTGAATTCCGGATAATAATGCCATTGTCTCAACTCCTATAAAGTTCTGTTTACAGTCAGAGCGTTACTGTTGTTGTCAAGCGGAGAATACTTCCCCTGGCTGCCGTATGATGTCGAATTTGCGTTATTCGTAACCTTGGCAATATTGACAATTGAATCCATGACCATTTTATTGGTCTGCATTTTGGTCTTGAGCAAAATGTCGTTTTTGCGGATAAGCTCGTCCAGCTGCTGCGAAATGTCGCGCAGGTTGTTTCTGTCCGCCTCGGGAAGCGCCTTCAGGCTCTCCTGATTCTTGATAAAATAGGCGACCATGTTGCGATAAGCGGTTACGGTCTTGCTTTTTTGCTCATAAAGTTCGCTGACTTTGGCCAAATCAAATTTTTCCAAAGCCTCGTTTTCAGCCTGCAGCAACTGCGAAAAACTGCTGACAATTTCCTTAAAGTCGCTGACTTTGGCGGCTAAAATATTTTGTTCCTGGTTTTCCATAGTCCTTACCCCTGAATAAATCCGTTGTTTTCCATTTCCTGCATTTGCAGAATAGAGCGCATCACCTCGTCTTTGACGCCAATGCCGCCGGTCTTGGCCATAACTTTGCCGTATTCGTTAAACAGCAGCGAACGGTATATTTTTTCGGCATGGCCGCCGCCAAACATTCCGTCCGTGGAAATTCCTTCAAACATGGTTTCCATGGTCTTGGTGATAAAAAATGCTTCAAAATCTTCGGCAGCCTGGGCAATTTTTTCCCGGTTCTTGGAATTTTTGGCGTTGTTGAGAGTTTCGGCCGGGGCTTTCCGAACCGCAGAACCGTCAAACAAAGCGTTATTATATGTTCCCAAAATTTCCATCTTAAATCACCTCAATATCCGCCTGCAAAGCGCCGCTGGCCTTAATTGCCTGCAAAATGCTGATCAAGTCGCGCGGGCTGACGCCAAGCGCGTTCAGGCCGTTGACCAGTTCCTGCAGGTTTACGCCGGTGTCCAGAACGCTGAGCTTGCTGTCAATGCTCTCGTTAATGTCAATCGCGGTATTGACGCCGACCACCGTTTCGCCGTTGGAAAACGGCAGCGGCTGCGAGACAAACGGCACGTCGGTAATCCTGATGGTCAAATTGCCTTGGGCAATCGCCAGCTTATTGATTTTGACGTCTTTGCCAATGACGATAATCCCGGAACTCTCGTCAATTACAACCTTGGCCGTTTGATCCGGCTGAACCTGCAATTGTTCAACCTTGGTCATCAAATCGACAACCCGGTCGCGGTATTCCCGCGGAATTTGCATTTCAATCGTTGCCGGATCAAGGGATTGGGCCAGATTGGTTCCCAAATTGGCGTTAATGGCGTCGGCCACCCGCCGCGAAGTTGTAAAATCCGGATTGCGCAAAGCGATTTTAATCGTGCGCAGACTGTCCAGTTCAAACGGGATTTCCTTTTCAATGATTGCTCCGTTGGCAATCCGTCCGGAGGTCGGAACTCCGCGAACAACCGAAGTTCCGCCGCCTTGTGCGGCAACGCCGCTGACGGCGACCTGTCCTTGGGCCAGAGCATAAACTTCGCCGTCCGCCCCGGCTAAAGGCGTAGCCAGCAAAGTGCCGCCTTGCAGGTTTTTGGCATCGCCGACGGCGCTGACCATAACGTCAATGCGGCTTCCCTGGCGGGCAAAGGCCGGCAGGTTTGCCGTTACCATGACCGCCGCCACATTCTTGGACTTGATTTGCCCGCCCCGGGCATTAATCCCAATCTGGTCGAGCATGGAAATTAAACTTTCTTTGGTAAAATCAATAGACTTGATGTTGTCGCCGGTACCGTTCAGGCCGACAATCAAACCGTAGCCAACCAGCTGGTTGTCGCGAACCCCCTCAAAATCGGCGATGTCTTTAATGCGCGAACTGGCATGAGCCGGAGAAAAGAAAACGCTGCACAAAAGCAGGCATCCGGCGGCGGCAAAATCAAAAAATGTAACGGTTTTTCTAAACATCATCTGTTTTAATCCCAAATTTTTGGTTAAACTTATAAAGACAGATGCAATAACCGTGCCATTTTATCGAATAAGGTTTTTGTTTGTTTCTGTTCCCGATTCACATTCAAAAAAAAATATCTCCCGCTTGTGGGAGATATTTTTTAGTTGTGTTTTATATGGATCAGAGCTTGTTCATAATAACTTTTAATTTGTTCAACATTTCTCTGACCTTGGGCGTATCTTTGGCATCAATGTGACTGACCAGCCAATAAGGATGTTCCAAGGTAAACTCTGGCAGAACCTGAACCATCCCCTTTTCTTCGTTTCCGGAATTAATCGGATGCAGGCCGATTCCGATGCCCAAACGGTTAAGCTGGGTCAAAACGTTGGTTGAGTTGCTGACTGCCACAACCTTTTTGGCATGTTTCAGCAAATGATCCCATTCTTTCCACTCCGTGTTATATTCCTTTCTGTCGCAGATGTAGTGGTTTTGCAACAAATCTTCCATATCTTTGGGAGCACCGTGTTTGAGCACATATTCATCGGAAGCAAACAAGCCGAATTTAACGTCATGTCTGGATATAACAACCGATTCGGTGCTGAGCGGCTCCTTATAAACAATGGCGATGTCCGTTTCTCTGGCCAGGATGTTCGGCGTTTCGTTGGAACAGGTGATTTCCAGACGCACATCGGGAAATTGGCCGCAAAACTCGGTCATTTGACGCGCCAGACAAAAAGAGCCGAGACCGTCAGTCATCCACAATCGGATGCAACCGGAGTATTGATGCGCTTCCAACGAATAGTTTTGCACACCGTGGAGCAGCGCCTGCTGTCTGAGGGCAAACTTGTTAAGTTCAAGAGCAGCCTCCGTTGGTACCACGCCATGCGGAACATTAGAGAAAAGCTTAACTTTCAGCTTTTCTTCAAACTCATGCATCGCTGCCGAAACATTCGGTTGCTGCATCCCCAAACGCTGTGCCGCTTTTGTAAAACTACACGTTGAAATGGTTTCTTTTAATATTATTAAACTTTTAGTTATTGACAATTGTTCGTTTATATTCATATTATATATCAGTTATATAAAAATAACCCCTTCTAACCCCTAATATTTGCAAGTAAAATTGTAGGCATACAAATATTAGTATATAGTGAAGTAAAAGTCTATGGAAAAAGAGATTAAAATAAATGTCGTTAATTCTCTCGATGATTACCAGAAAGTAGTCGCCATACGCTCTATAGTCTTTGTTGGAGAACAAAAACTTCCTTATTCGGTAGAGTTTGGCACAAATGAACTCTGCTGTACATATATTTTAGCAACCGTCAATGGAGAACCCGCCGGAACCGTGCGTATTCATCAGTTTAAAGAATTTGCCAAGCTGGAACGCATGGCTGTTCTTGCCGAATATCGCCGGACACCGTTGGCCGAACAGATTCGCCAAAAGGCTCTTGATATTTGTAGTGCGAAGGGGATAACTAAAATTTACGGGCTTTGCCGCCGCGAACTTTTGCCCCATTGGTCAAAGTTCGGATATCACCCGGTTGAGGGTGCCCCGGGGATTAAACGCTCAAATATGGATTTGGTTCCTATCCTTGTGGATATCCAGGAAGCCAAAGACATTATCAAGTTTACTGACCATCCGGATCGTTTGATGGAGCAGGAAGGCGAATGGCGGGACAATTGTATGTACTTCCAGCAGCCATTCAACGTTAATGACCAAACCGCAGTAATTATAAGGAAAAGAAATGAGTTGCGCCAACAAAGAAAATCAAGTGAATATTGATACGGAATCTACTGAAATCAGCGTCGTTTATCGTGATTTGGAGCGGCTGAACCGTGCTCTTGGCAAAATGGGGTTGTTTCATACCCAGCTGATGCTTGAACAGGTTACCGCAGATTATGAGCGGGCTATCTTTCGCCGGATTTGCAACGAAAACAAAAGCAGAAAATAATTTCTGCTCAAATCTCCTTTCTCTGTAATTTTCTTTGGTTTTTGGACTAGAAATTTCTCCTTCCCGGCCGCACCGCTTTTGTCTCGGAGCTTCCTTTTGTATTATCATCTTTGTCCAAACTTTTCCCGGCACCGTCATTCTTGTTTTGAGAACGCTTGTCCGTTTCTCACAGTTCTGCCATCTTCAGCCCGGCATCAGCATTTGTTCCCGCCCAAGCATCCCTCAATTTTACATCAGTCCCTTTATAAGTATCATTCTTCATTTTTTCTGCCTAAAAAAACGAAGAATGACAACACAAAGACTGTCATCTTCGGCGGATACGCAGCATTAAACAGCCGGGGATTCCGGGAGTAATCCGGAGATTTGTTAGTAAAAAATAAATTATAAAAAGAAAAATAAAAAAGAGTGGAGAAAGGAGACCGAAAAAAGGCGGATTCAAACCGCCTTATCCTTTTCGGAAAGCAAGCTTTTCAACTCGTAGAGTTTTTCGAGCGCGGCCTTGGGCGTGAGGTCATCGGGATTAAGGTTTTCCAGAGCCTGCAATGCGGGTGCCTGTTTTTCAATCTCGTTTTCTTCTTTTTCGCGCACCGAAGCAAACAACGGCAAATCATCGGCCAGTCGGACAATATTGCGGCTCTTGCCGCTGTTTTCTAAAGAATCAAGCACTTGTTCCGAACGTTTGACCACCACTTTGGGCAACCCCGCCAATTTGGCAACATGAATACCGTACGAGCGGTCGGCAGCGCCTTCTATCACCTCGTGCATAAAGATAACGTCGTCTTTGAACTCTTTGATTTTCATACAATGCAGCGACATTCGCGGCAGTTTGGAAACCAAGCTGGTGAGTTCGTGGTAGTGGGTTGCGAACAAGGCCCGGCAACGGTTGACTTCATGCAAATGCTCGACCACCGCCCAGGCAATCGACAAACCGTCAAAGGTGGCGGTACCGCGCCCGATTTCATCTAAAATAACAAAAGAACGTTCATCGGCCTGATTCAGGATACTGGCGGTTTCGACCATTTCCACCATAAAGGTCGAGCGGCCGCGCGCCAAATCGTCCGAAGCGCCGACACGGGAGAAAATCTTGTCAATCACGCCGATATGCGCCTTATCACAGGGTACAAAAGACCCCATTTGCGCCATTACCGCAATAATTGCATTCTGGCGCAGAAAAGTTGACTTACCGGCCATGTTCGGCCCGGTCAGCAGCCAGATGGCATTCCCCTCGCCCAGTTTGCAGCTATTGCCGACAAAAGTGCCGCTGTGTTCGCGCTCAATGGCAAATTCGACAACCGGGTGGCGGCCGTTGACAATATCGAACTCCAGCGAATCGTCAACCAACGGGCGGCAATAGTGTTTCTCCAGCGCCAAGTCGGCCAGCGCTGCCCCGACATCCAATTCGCCGAGAGCCTTGGCCGTGCGCAAGATGTCGTTGGAAGCAATCATCACTTCCTGCGTCAGATTATTGAAAATTTCCAACTCGATGGCCAAAGCCTTGTCGGCCGCGCCGCGGATTTTGTTTTCGAGTTCCGAAAGTTCAATCGTGGTAAAACGGGCGGCGTTCAATACCGACTGACGGTGAATAAAGTCGATGTTTTCGAGCATCGCCGACGCGAATTTGCTTGGAACTTCCACAAAATAGCCGATGACATTGTTATATTTGATTTTGAGTTGGGCAATGCCGGTGGAAGCCGCGTACTTGTTCTGTAATTCCAAAATCAGCTTATGGCTGTCGTCTTTCAGCAGTTTGATTTCATCCAAGGCCGGATAATAGCCGGGACGGACAAACCCGCCATCGCGCGCCAGAAGCGGCAGTTCTTCGTCCAGAGCCCGTTCCAGATTGTCAACCAAATTGGCATGCTGACCGAGCTGTTCGATAATTCTGCGCAGAGAATCTGGAATTTCCTTTATCATCTGTTCGGAAGCTTCGCGGCCATAGCTTAACAACAGGTTTTTAATCCGCGGTACCAGCGCCAGGGCGGTTTTGATATTAGCCAGATCGCGCGGGCCGCCGCGGCCGACGCCAAGGCGCGAAACCGAACGTTCTAAGTCGGGGCAGGAATGCAGATAATCGCGCAGTTCATTACGAATATTATGAAAATTCATGAAAAATTCGATAATATCCAGGCGGCGGTTAATCTCCGCGATATCGACCAGCGGCGAAGCGACCCGCCCGGCCAACAGGCGGCCGCCGA
>UQFU01000060.1 GCA_900540425.1 uncultured Alphaproteobacteria bacterium | reverse complement strand
CTTAGCCGCCTGGATTCCGGGTCAAGCCCGGAATGACAGCAAAAAAACAAGCCCGAAATGACAGTAAAAAAAACAAGCCCGGAATGACAAAAGGAAACAGGGGAAACGCCGTGCCTGTGCAGGTCATACTCGGTCTGAGTCTGAAGGGCGAAGAATAGCCGGATATCCAAGGAATAAATAAGCCATATTATTCTTTGAATCTCCAAAAAAAGCTCCGTCGAAACGGAGCTTTTTCAGAGCTTGCAAAACTTAGCGGATAGCACAAGTCAAACCGCCTATTTTGCCGTCCCAAGATGATCCTCTTTCACAATGCCAGATACATCTGCTGCGACAGCCGCCGCCATCAGTATAATTGTTGCAATGTGAGCAGTCCGGTTTCGGTTTGGTATAAGTGCAGTTCCAGCCCGAATAAGTCGAACAGTCGGATTTTGTTCCGGTACACGAGGTGCAAGACCAGCCTTCGCCGGTTTGTTTGCTGCTGTGTGAGCAACTGACCGGTGTACAGGTTTTTATTTCGTTGCATTTGGTGCAAACCGAAGGGCAGCAATCTGTTTTGGTACTGTAGGAAGCACAGCCTTCCGTGCCGCAGGCCACGCTGGTCGGGCAGCTTTGTCCGGCGCAGGGATCGGTATCGTCACATTCGGTACAAACCATTGAGCAGCAGGCATTGGAAGTGTAAGTTTTGCACTTTGAGCAGCTTTTGCCGGTTGGGCAGGTAACGCCGGCGCAGGGATTGCTGTTGTCTTCCGATTCTCCGGGGTCAACAGGCGCCGGATCGGGTTCGTCCGGTGTCGGCTCCGGTTCTGGTTCTTCCGGCTCCGGACATGCCGCACAGCAGGTACGCGTGCCGCCGCAGCCGTCGCCGCAGGTCGTTGTGCCACAGGAACAGCCAGTTTCGTCGGATTCAGGATAACAGCATTCCTGATAGGGGCCGTAACAGGTTTCGCCGCAGCCGTTGCTGCCGTAAGTATTCGGACATCCGCCCGGATGAGTGGTCGAAGACCCGGCCGGACAAGTGGTATCGCAGCAGGCAACCCACAAGTCGTCGCAGTTTGAATAACCAAACTCATCGTCTACTTCCCGGGTGTCTCCCTTGTAAGGATAAGTACAGGTATAAACAAAAGGCTCGTGACAATAACATTCGGAAATGTAACGATCGTCATGAGCGCAATATTCATCAAATTTTTTGGGAACCGGACAACCGTCGGCCATGTGATACAGCCTGTTGCCGTTGCCGTCAACGGCCTCAATGCATAAATCTTCGTCTTGGCTGATGTCAGGATTGTCTTCACTATTGAAGTCAAGACCGCTTTCTGACCAGTCCGGCAAAAAAGTCGTCGCAGCCTTTACATTGTCGGCAGCCGCAAAAATCAAACCGGCAACCAACACCGGCAAGGGAAACAACATCCGCATTTTAATCTCCATCAATAATAACTACACTTAAATTATAATAATTCTCACCCAAATAGCAAGGCTGCATTTGGGCAAAAGCCGAAATTTATTCGCTTTTTCCGCTAAGTTCTTCTAAAACTTCCTTTTTTAATGTAACATTATCGGCTTTTCCGGTAGCAAAAACCGGCAGCTTGTCCCGAAACAGAATAACCCGCGGCAAATAAAGCTCGGACATGCCGTTATTTTTGATATAGCTGTGCAGCACTTCCTGCGTGACCATGCGGTTGTTGGTAACCAGAACAATCTGCTCGCCTTTGCTCTCGTGCGGAATGGCCACCACGCCGTAGCTGAACATGTCGGTGCTGCCTTCGCCGGTTTTGTCTTGCGGCGACATCCACTCATAGGCTTTGCGCACCATGTTGTCCACAGCATTGAGCGAAACCATCTCGCCGCCGATTTTGGCAAAACGCTTAATCCGGTCTTTAATGTAAATAAAGCCGATTTCATCAATCTCCACCACGTCTCCGGTATGATACCAGCCGTTTTCGAGCGGCTTCAAAACGCCCGGATTGTCCGGCATGATATACCCCAGCATGACGTTTGGCCCGCGAACGACCAGTTCGCCGCCTTTTTCAATCCCGTCTACCGGTTCAATCCGGTATTCCATGGCCGGCAGCAGTTTCCCGATAGAGCCGAAACGGTTAAAAATCCGGTTATTGGCCGTAACCACCGGCGAGCACTCCGTTGCGCCGTAAGCTTCCATAACCCGGATGCCGAGCCGCTCCATCCACATGTCGCGCGTGTCGGCCTTGACCGCCTCTGCGCCTCCGAACATAAAACGGACGTTGTGAAAATCAAACGGATGCGCAATCCGCCCATAGCCGCGGAAAAACGTGTCGGTGCCGAACATGATTGTCGCTCCGATTTCATAAACCAGCTCGGCAACAATGCGATAATGCAGCGGCGAGGGATAAAGAAACAGTTTGGCGCCTTCCAAAAGCGGAAACAATGTTCCTACCGTGAGACCGAAACTGTGAAACATCGGCAGGGCGTTAAAAACAGTATCTGTCGTGTTAATCGTTTCAATTGCCGACATTTGCTTGATGTTCGAAATAATGTTGGCATGGCTCAGAACCACGGCCTTGGGCGCTCCTTCCGAACCGGACGTAAACAAAATGACCGCTTTTTTGCTGCCGCCGTCCTTGTGCGGCACCCGCTTGATTTTATAACGCAGATAAGCGTTGATTTTTTCCCACAGCCCGATGTCCTTGCGCAAAGATTCCAAATAAACGATGTTAAAACCGTTGGCTTTCAAGACCTCTGCCGTACTCTCAAGTTTGGCTGTCTTAATAAAGGTCAGCGAGGTAATGACAATTTTGACTTGGGCGGTATTGCACATTGAAACCATATTTTGCGCCCCGACCGAAAAATTAAGCATTACCGGAACCCGGTCATAAGCCGACAACCCGAAAAACGTGCAAACGGCGGCGATTGAGTTGGGCAGCAGCAAGGCAACATGGTCGCCCGGCAAAGTGCGGCGCTTAAAGTATTTTCCCAAAACAAAAGATTTGATAATGATGTCTTTATAAGAATTGGGAATGCGCTGAATGTCCTCCACAAACTGCGGCCGGCGCAGCAATCCTTTTTTGGAATGAATCTTGGCGGTTTTCATCAACTGGGCAAATAGAGAAATGTTCGGGTTATAGTTAACCTCAAAACTCATTTCGCGAAGAATTTGGTAAACCTCGTTGCTGATATGGTCGCGCTGGCGGCGGAGTTCGTCTTTCAGCTTAAAGCTGCGCGGTTTGCCGACCGTAATCATGACTTTGGGCAGCGGCCGGTGGGGAAGTTTCCCTTTGGTTTTTGAAAAGTACCCATATTGAGGCCCGTTAATCCAAATCGGAATCAGCGGCGCTTTCGATTTGTCGGCCACCAGACCCGGCGCCTCGTAAATCTTCATCAGACCGCCGTTTTCGGTCATCCGCCCTTCGGCAAAGATTACCACCTGCCGCCCGCCGTCAACTTGGGCAATCAGCCCTTTGATATCGCCCGGTTCAATCGGATTAAACAAAACAACGTCGGCCCTGCGCATCAAAAAACGGATCCACTTGCGGCGGTATAGATGCCCGTTGAGGGCAAAAACCGGATTTCCCGGCAGAAAAGCAAACAACAAAACCGGATCGAGAGAAGAAACGTGGTTAGAAACATAAACGGCTTTGGACGGCAGGGAAGCCTCGTCAAATTGAATATTGCACCGTACTTTAAAGAGCTTAAAAACGGTTCTGAGCCCAAACTTAATAAATTCGCGCAAGATAGTTCTCCGCAGGTTAAGGATATATTAACTTATGTAATCAAAAACCGTTCCAAAAGTAAAGCAAAAACGGAAAGTTGTCAAAATTTTGACATAATATTTGTTTAACATGTTGAATTTTAATGATTTTAATCCGGTTGTCCAGAGGTGGATAAATTTACGATTGCATTTTGTCATTTTTAGGTTAAAGATTCATCAAGGCAGGTTGAAGGCTGAGGGACGGATTTTTTCGGCGGCTGCCCCGGACTAACTTTTAAAGTAGAACTCATGAAAAAACTTTTGTGCTGTACGGCTCTCTGTGCCGTATTCGTAAGCCCGGAGGTTCTTGCTTCCGGTTTTAACCTCAAAGAACAGTCAGCCGCTGCCCAGGGAAATGCGTTTGCCGGAGCTACCGCCGGAGCGGAAGACATTACCTATTCATACTTTAACCCGGCCGGGCTGACGCGGCATACCGGTACCAAAATGGCCGTCGGCGGTACTTGGATTGCTCCGCGTTCCAAAGCCAAAACCGCCAGTTCTGACAATTTGGTGGCCGGACATACCGAAACCGGCTACACCGGAAATATTGTACATGCGGCCGTATCGCCGAATTTTTATATTTCTCATCAGATTGACAACAAATGGACGGCGGCTTTTTCGTTGAATACGCCTTTCGGTATGATAACGACTTATGATGATGACTGGGCCGGCCGCTTCCATGGTACCAAGTCGGACGTCAAGACGCTGACCGCCACGCCGATGATTGCTTATCGGCCGTTTTGCAAATTGTCTTTGGGGGCGGGATTCCAAATGCAGTATGTGCGTGCCAAACTCTCTAATGCCCAGATTACCATGAACGGAATACGCCCGCAGGAAGACCATACCAAACTCTACGGCGATGCTCTGGATATCGGTTATACCTTGGGAGCCATGTATGAATATTCCGACAATACGCGCTTTGGGATTGGGTATCGCAGCCAAATTAAACACAAGCTCAAAGGCAATATTGACTTCAGCAAAGCGGTGGATATGGATCAAAATATCTCCGCCCGCCTGACAACGCCTGCAAATTTGACTTTCGGAGCATATCACGATATTAACGACCAATGGTCGGTCATGGCCGAATTCGGGCGCACATACTGGTCTTCGTTTAAAGAATTGCGGATATTGGGCCAGAACGGTATTGACAGCATTACTCAGGAAAAATGGAAAGATACCACTTTTTATGCCGTCGGCGCCAGCTATCGTTATAATGACAAATGGAAATTCCGCGCCGGTTTTGCGGTTGATCAGGGAGCGGTCGGCGAATATTACCGGACGCCGCGTATTCCCGATGCCGACAGATTGTGGTATTCCGGCGGCATTGAATACAGCCTTGACGACCGGACTACGCTTAATCTCGGCTATACCTATATTCGGGCCGAAAAAGGACGGGTGAACCTCGACGGGCACCACGAAGGCGATGCCTTGCGCGGTTCAATGAAAGCCAAATATGAAAATGATATTCATATTTTGGCGGTGGGGTTGAATTATAATTTCTGATAAGCTTTGCTGATTTTAGTGCCCCGGTGTTATTTTCTTCGGGGCGCTGCCCGTCTTAGAGTGAGGCTGAGAAAATATTTTCAATATTCATGCCGAGATAAAGCCCGTATCCGCTCAGGGCATCGCTGATTTGCTTGGTCAGTTTAGCCCCCAGCCGGGAAGCGGTCGACCAATAGCGCGGCGGATAAGCAACCAGTTGCCAGACAAAACGGATATGCAAAGCATACAGCCGCGCATAAGCACCTTGGCTAAGACGTAGATAAAATAAATGTGAAATCGGTTGAAAAAGCAGCTTCAACTGTTCGGGCGTAGGATGAAAAGTGCGGACAAACTCACGGCTAATAATACGATATTCGTCGATTTCGTCATCGATTCTTTTTTGGTAGATTTGCCGATAGATGTCGGCCAGTTCGTTGGTGTTAAGATCAAGCTCGGCCTGGAGATCTTTCTGACGTTTTTTTAAGGTGCGGAGACGATCGTTCAAATCCATGGCAACATCCTTTGTTTTGGGTTAAACAAAAACCCGCCGAAAAGAAGCGGGTGGATGTTCACAACCGTCATAAACTCAAGCGGTCTGGCTTGTTTGGCACAAAACCTTATTACACCAGCATCCACCCATGGTGGATTACTAGTATGATTTTAGAGTCGCATACCGCGACTGAGTTTATGAAGGGCTGTGACACCCCGGACACAGTCTTTTCCCTGTGTCCGTAAAACAGCATAAAGCAAAAAATCTGAAAAGCAAGAAAAAATTAAACAAGCGGCTTACCGCTCCTCCGATACTGTCGCTCCGTCCTCTCTCCTGTCACTGTCATACTCACGCTGCTTCCTTCTCTTTCTGTCGCCCCACGATTGCCCGCCCCGTCCACCTATAGAGTCATCCCTCATTTTCGTAAGAAAACGTCCAGGGCTCTTCGAATTAATTCTTTCCTGTCACAGGCGACATTTTCTCTCTTCCTGTCATACCGCAGCATTTTCTCTCTTCCTGTCCCAGGCGGCATTTTTTCTCTTCCTGTCCCAGGCGGCATTTTTTCTCTTCCTGTCATTCCAGGCTCATTTTTTTCTCTGTCATTCCGGGCTTGACCCGGAATCCAGGTGTCTAAGGAATCAATATTAACCTGGACTCCGGCTCGGGGCCGGAGTGACAGTAAAAAAATAAGGCCGGAGTGACAAATATATTGAAGTCATCCCTCGTTTTCGTAAGAAAACGTCAAGGGATCTACGAATTTCCCCCTTTCCTCAACCACCAATATTCGCTTAGTCACATTATGATAAAAAAACGCGCAGACCCCTTGACGTTTTTTCTGCCGAAAAAACGAGGGGTGACGGTTATATGGCAAGCCAAGATAGTGCAGAGGCAAACATTCGAGCCGCTAAAAACGACAAAAGCTCTCCGTGGTTAAGACGGAGAGCTTTCGGCTACAATAGCGTTTTTTTTATCAGCTCCGGACTAAACCAGGATATGTTATAAATATCCTCGATATAGCCCTTGGGTTTTGTAATCCGACAGCCATCTTGCAAGCTTTGAAATACAAAATCCGCACCTTGCGACATTCGTTTGGCCGGATAAACAACACGTTGAACGCCGCCCAGGCTGATTTCTGAAAAGAAGCGGCGGCGGGCAATGTCAATGTATTTGTTTGTCCCAACAACCGAAGCCCCAAGGCGGAGTTCAGTTCCTGAGCGGGTGGTCTCTTTGATGATGCACCAACTCAGCTTTCTGCTCTTGGGAATATTGAAATATCGCCGCAAAAAGCAGTAACTGTTATAAAAAAACTTTTTTTCCATATAAAAAATTTTTTTTGTTAATAATGAAGATAATCCATAAAGTAGCACCTATTATCATACGCCCAAATTAAGCTGTTGTCAAATTAATTAACGGAATAGACATATTTTTATGTTTGTTGACACAAAAAATCTCTTGATGTATAATACTGTTATTATTTGAGGAGAAAACGGATGGCAAAGCGAGAAAAGCTCAAACAAAAGATTAAAGATTTTGCTCTTGATACCCGTATTCTGGCGACTTTCGCCTTGCTTGAATTCTGCCAGACCAGCGTGGCCAATGTCGGCAAAGAAGATTTCAGCGAATTGTATCGGAAAGTCAGCGAACTGAATGCTAAAGTTTTTGAGGACGAAAAAGCTTTTGAACTTGCCGCCCGTTATGAAACCGATCAGATTTCTTCGGTAGAAGACCTCAAAGAACGTATGCAGCGCAACCGGGTGCTGAACACTTATAAGCAGTTTGGCTATTTTGGCCTTTGCAGCGGAAGGGAACGGGAACATATTCCCGAAGCCCCGGAAATCCTCTCCACCATAATGTACGAAGTCGGAATCAAAAATGCCGATGAGCTCTCGGTCGCGATTGTAAAACAGGAACTGGACGAAGAAAAATCCGACCGGCTGTTTAAGGAATTAAATACCCGCAGCGGCAGCCTGAAAAAACAGCTTGCGGCCGACTTCAAAACTTATAAAGACCAAAACGGCGCCAATCCCCTGATTGAGGATATTGTCAACGATATTTCGGAATATGCTTATGATAAAAATCGTACCCTCAATTATAGTTATGATGTTCGCAAAGAACAACGCGGTTTCAGAGCCGCGCTGCGTGAAAGTTTTAATACCGGACTCAAGCCGGAATTTCTGAAGCTTTACGGACAGATGATGACCGCCGGAAAAAATATCGGTCGTGGGGCGCCGATAGACGACAGTTATAAGAATTTCAAAACGTTGATGACTGAAAAATACGGCGAAGCGGCGCTTGACTCAATATTAAATATTTCCCCGGCGTCTCCTGCCGAAACCGAAAAAAGCCGTAAAGAAGCCTATGCCAAAAAGTGTTCGGAAATTTATCATAAAACCATGGCTTCTATTTTGTCGCAGAAATGGGAATATAACCAAAGCCACAAAATTCAGGACTGCGATTACCGGACTTATGTGAAAACCGTTGAAGACCGTTATATTCCGGATTTATGCCGCGGATTTAACAATATTGACGTTTTGGCCTTTCAGGACGCGGAAGACAATCAGCCCAGGTTAAGCAAAGCCGAAGAGTTTCGGCTGAATCGCGAAAAGCATGACGAAACCGCCGAAAAACAGATTATTTCCGTACATCACAAAATCCCGATTTCAACCATATATGATGTTTATGATGCCATAAACAAATCCGAAACGCCGGATGAAAAATTGAAAACTTGTGACGGATTGGTTAATAATTTCAGCAATATGATTTATGTGATTGGGCGCGAAAAGCACCAGTCTTTGGAACCGGTAAATAATGAAATCAAAATTGCCCGTAGTGCCGACGCTGCCATTTTTGCGGCAGAGGTTAATCCGCAGGCCCTCAAAAACATTCTTCACAAGCTGCCGCCGGTTTTGCGTGAGGGAATGTTGCAATCGGTTAAGTTGCCTGATGACAATAGGAAAATAAATGTTTCGGTTAATATGAAATTTCCCGAACCGGAAAAAATATCTTCATTGCGCCGGCAGCTTACTCAAGCCGCCCACGTCAGCCTGACCGAAAAACTTCAGCGTTATAACGGTTAGAATTTTTTGAGATACAATAAAATCTTAAGCCCCATGAAAAGGGGCTTAAGGCTATTTCAGCAAATGGATGCTATCAACTTCAATATCGGTAGGTTTATGCTTATGCGTATCAACCTCGCCGCGGATTTCAACCTTATCCTTCGGCGTAACCGTCAGTCCACCCCATTTCTTGGCGTCAATTTCAACCTTAATATCTCCGCTGCCGTCATTAAATAAATAATCTTCGCCCCCCAGCTGTTTTTCAATATAACCTTGCAAAACAACGGAAGTTTCATCTGGCAATGACTTAACTTCGGCAACGG
The DNA here is from genome assembly GCA_900540425.1 of uncultured Alphaproteobacteria bacterium. Taxonomy (GTDB): domain Bacteria; phylum Pseudomonadota; class Alphaproteobacteria; order RF32; family CAG-239; genus MGBC133411. The sequence continues at coordinate 1,562 of UQFU01000060.1, read as the reverse complement.
TCGTCGGCTTGAGGTCAGTTGGGCCGACAAAAGCTGCTTCAACCGCCGAATTAAAACCCAAAAATACGGCAATTGCCGATAATAATGTAGAATATTTCATCATCTGTTTTCTCCTAATTTATTGCTTTTTAAATATAAATCATTGGGAAAACAAAACAAGAGATAATTTTATTTGTCCTGCAAGGTTTTATAAAAAAGAGCCGTATAAAACGGCTCTTGTACAAAGCGGAATATATCCCCGAAGATATTAACGCTTGCTGAACTGATAAGAACGGCGGGCTTTTGCTTTGCCGTATTTTTTACGTTCAACAACACGATCATCACGCGTCAGGAAACCTGCTTTCTTCAAAACAGAACGCAATTCCGGATCATATTCGTTCAGAGCCTTGGCAATACCATGAGTAATTGCACCGGCCTGACCGGACAAACCGCCGCCTTTAACCGTGCAAACAACGTCAAATTCGTTTTCGCGGTTCGTAATGACAAACGGCTGATTGATAATCATCTTCAAGACCGGACGGGCAAAATAAACATCCATAGATTTGTCGTTAATAGTAACATTGCCCTTGCCCGGCATAACCCAAACGCGGGCAACGGCATCTTTTCTTTTGCCGGTGGCATAAGAACGGCCCTGCTTGTCGCGGTTGGCTTTGCGAACTTTAACTTCAGCTGTTTTAGATGCAGATTTAATATCCTGCAAAGATTCGATTTTTTCAGCCATTATAATGCGCTCCTTTTATTTTTCGGGTTTCTGGAAGCAATATCCAGAACTTCGGGATTCTGAGCAGTATGCGGATGTTCGCTTCCTGCATATACTTTCAACTTGGTCATCTGCTGACGGCCGAGCGGATTGCGGGAAATCATGCGTTCAACGGCTTTTTCGATAACTCTTTCCGGGAAACGTCCGGCCAAAAGTTTAGCCGGGGTTGTTTCTTTAACGCTGCCGACATAACCGGTATGCTTAAAATATTTTTTCTGAGTCAGCTTGTGGCCGGTCAGTTTGACTTTGTCTGCATTGATAACGATGACATAGTCGCCGCAGTCCAGATTCGGAACAAAGCTGGGTTTGTGCTTGCCGCGCAGGATCTTGGCAATTTCGGCGGAAAGCCGGCCGAGAACAACGCCTTCAGCATCAACGACATACCATTTTCTTTCAATATCAGATGGTTTGGTTGCGTATGTGTTCATTGTAACTCACTTCTTAATAAATAAAGTTGATTCAAAATTCGGGGTCAATATACCTGAAATAAAATGAAAGTCAACAACAAAAAACGCAAAAATTTCAATATGTTAATTATTGGTATTATAATACCGTGCAATAATGTTTTGATTTTTAATGATTATTGGGGTTTTGCGAATTTGCAGACATGAAATAAATTTCCTCCTCCTCGACCCAAAAGAGTTATCCCTCGATTGCGCGCAGCCATCCACCTATAGAGTTTCCCCTTGATTGCGGAACAATCGTCAAGGGATCTTCGAATTAATTCTTTCCTGTCACAGGCGGCATTTTTTCTCTCTTCTGCCATGCCATAGCGTTTCCTTCTTCCTGTCATACCGCAACA
>UQFU01000059.1 GCA_900540425.1 uncultured Alphaproteobacteria bacterium | reverse complement strand
GGGTCAAGCCCGGAATGACAGTAAAAAAACAAGCCCGGAATGACAAAAGGAAACAGAAAAAAAACTTGTAGACCCTCTGACGTTTTTTCTGCCGAAAAAACGAGGGGTGACAGTTATTGGAAAGTAGAGATAGTGCACATTGTAAGCATCGCGCTTCTAGGGCTCCCAAGTCGAAGTAGCAAGTGATGCCTCGGGCGCTGCCCGCAACGCGGATTCATGGCACCCAAACATCAGTAGCAAGTCATGCCTCAGGCGCTGCCTGCGCTCAGGCCGTGCCTGTGCAGCTAATAAATCTGTTGCCAATTTTTAATTTATAGCATAAAAGGATATGAACACTAGGACTAAAGAAATGAAAAAATTATATGCTTTTATATTGCTTTTCAGTATGTTATCGACTCACTTTCCTGCAAAGGCCGAAGTTTTGAACCATGAAGAAAATATGCCGTTGCTTGAAAAATTTGGGCATAATGTGGGAAAAACCTGGCAAAACGGAGAATATAACCTGTTTATACCGATTAATACCTGGCACAACCGCTTGGCGTATGACCAAGACAAAATAGATGAGTACAATGAAATGCCTTGGGGAATAGGGCTGGGAAAAGCGCGCTATGATGAAGATGGCGATTGGCATGCACTCTATGCAATGGTTTTTGACGATTCTAATTATCATCCGCAAACGATTTTCGGTTATGCTTTTCAAAAAAACTGGTTTGTCAACTGCAATCCTGATTTTCGGGTCGGCGTCGGTTTTACCGTCAGTCTGACCCAGAGGCACGAATATCTTTATATTCCCGTGCCGCTGCCGTTGCCGTTGGCCGGGGTAGAATACAAAGACTGGGCGGTGCAGGCGGCGTACGTTCCGGGCGTAAAAAATGACGGCAACGTCCTGTTTACATGGCTGCGTTATCGGTTCTGATAAAAAAACTTGAAAAAGCTGAATCGCCGTGTTAAAAATTTGAATAAGTAAAAATTATTCATTTTTAATATTATTTTTTTATGAAAAGGTTTAATAAATTTTTTGCCTGTGCTCATGATGTTTTCCAAGTTAGCACGATGAGGAGCAATTATCTGGAATGGACAATTCCGAAGGTTGATCTGATTATTGCCGACAGGAATAAGAAAAGTAGCAGAATTGTAAAGTGTTTGACGGATTTTTATGCTGAAAAATATCGGCATATGCCGGAAATTTGTCAGGATAGCCTTCCGATGTTGCGCAAATATGACCGCTCGGGATGTTATTATCAGAGAATCAGCAAGATTATGACAAAATATCAGGCTAAAACGATCGTTGTCATTGCTGAAACAAAAGTGATTTATAACATCTGTCATAATTTTCTGCATTCGGCGCATATCTGGTTTTGCCCGCAAAACTTGACGGACATTCCCAAAGTGGATTTCCTTCCGGGGGTTGTCAGTTGTGAGTTCAGAGAATATAACAGTATTGTGATTGATGCGTCTGATTTGGACATCATCCCGCGGGGACTTGAAATTTATTCCTCTGCTCTCAAACAAGGAAAGAAGCCCGGGATTTATCTGCTCGGAGACCACCGGAATCCCTACCAGACAGCCAAAGCGCGCCAACTGCTCAAAGGCTGCGGAGTAGAATATAGTGAGAACCTTGAAGAATTGCCCGGTACGGTTCTCTTGGTTGCCAACCCGCTGACTTGCTGTCGTTCTTTGGAATTGTTGCAAAAACATCGCAAAAAAACTCTTACGGTTCTGCGTTGCATAAAGGATTGCAAACTGGGAGATTTATGGAAAGCTCCCCATGTTTCCAAAAAAATTTTGTTGCAGAATATGTTGGAAAATATTGAAGCCTATGCCCGCCTTGGCAACAGCCCTAAGGAAAATTGCGACTACCACCGGCGGAAACTTGATCTTTTTCGTCAGTGTGCGCCGCAGTTTAAGGAAAATCTGTTCCAACGGATAAAGTGGCAAATCGCGTTGCGCTTTTATGCCTCTTACCTGAAAAGGGATATAAGCGATTTTTTTAAAGAGCAAAGTTAAACTTTTAAGCAAATCCCCGGAAGCTTTGGCGCTGGGGATTTTGCTTTATTCTGATTGCCAAAAACAATAATTTTTGCTATTGGTAGGATATCTGGAATAACTAAAGGAAACAGAGATGGAACAAAGAATTATCAAAATCGGCGATTTTGAACTCGGCAACAAGCTGCCTCTGGCGCTGTTGGCCGGCCCTTGTCAGATTGAGAGCCGCCAGCACGCCATCGATATGGCCGGCGCCATGGTCGAAATCACCAAAGAATTGGGAATGAATTATATTTTCAAAGCCTCTTTTGACAAGGCCAACCGGACGTCGATCAATACGCCGCGCGGCGTTGGACTGGAAGAAGGCATGCGGACCTTTGATGAAATAAAAAAACTGTATGCCGGACTGCCGATTGTAACCGATGTGCATGAAAAAGAACAATGTGAAATTGTTGCGCCGCATGTTGATATGTTGCAAATTCCGGCTTTTTTGTGCCGCCAGACGGATCTGGTTGTTGCCGCTGCCCGGACCGGAAAGGTTGTTAATATCAAAAAAGGCCAGTTTTTGGCACCTTGGGATATGAAAAACATTGTCAAAAAGTCTGATGATTCCGGAAACGTCAATGTTTGTATTACCGAACGCGGCTCCAGTTTTGGCTATAATACGTTGGTGACCGATTTTCGGGGGCTGCCGCGAATGGCCAAAGACAGCGGCTGTCCGGTTATTTTTGACGCGACCCACTCGGTTCAGCAGCCGGGCGGGCAGGGCGGTTGCTCCGGCGGCCAGGCGGAATATGCTCCGGTTCTGGCTCGGGCGGCGGTTGCAGTCGGGGTTGCTGCGGTGTTTATTGAAACCCATGACAATCCAGCCAAGGCTCTGAGCGACGGCCCGAACATGATCCCGTTGCATGATATGAAACGGGTTTTGGGCGAATTGCAGGCCTATGACCGGATTACAAAAACCATGATTCATGACTATTAATCGGGATATCCGGATTGCAGTTTCGTGATGAGGGATACATAATCGGTTTGCGCAAACACGGTGAGAGTTCGTTGATTCTCACCGTGTTGACGCGAAATTACGGCAAAATAACCGGTTATGTCAAAAACTGCTTGCATAAGAAAAACCTCGGAACCTATCAGCTCGGAAATTCCGTGACCATAGAGGCCTACGCCCGTGTCGATGAAAATATGCTCAGCCTGAAGGTGGAATTGCAAAATGCCGGCGCCGTAAATTTTATGACCGACGGCGGCAAGCTGGCCGCTTTGGCATCTTTGTGCAGCCTGTGCCGCGATTGCCTGCCCGAGCAGGCGCCTCTTGAGCGTTTTTATTATTATATTGACAGTTTTTTCAACCTGATAAACGAAGAAAATTGGCTGGCGCATTATTGCTATTTTGAATTCTACCTGCTCGAAAATTTGGGAATTGGACTGGATTTAAGCGAATGTGCCGCTACCGGCAGTACCGAAAACCTGCGCTATGTTTCCCCGAAAAGCGGACGGGCGGTTTGTGAGGAAGCCGGGTTTTTGTATCGGGAAAAGCTGTTTGCTTATCCACAGTTTATTTTGCGGCGGGAATATCGCCCTAAGCCATCGGAAATGGCGGATTTGCTAAAGATGACGGAGTTTTTCCTGCAAAAAAACTTTTTTAATACGCATGGCTTGAAATTCCCCGAAAACCGTGCTAATTTGCTAAGCCAGTTGAACTTATAAGCTTGAAATTGAGAAAAATATGTCCGAAGTTGTCGAAGAAAAAATCAAAGATGTCCACCTTGCCGAAGAATTGAGCAAAAGATATTTGTCTTACGCCATGTCAACGATTGTGGCCCGCTCGCTTCCGGATGTCCGCGACGGGCTGAAACCGGTTCACCGCCGGTTGCTCTATGCCATGCGGCAGCTGCATCTCGACCCCAAATCCGGGTTTAAGAAATGCGCCCGCGTCGTCGGCGACGTGATTGGTAAATATCATCCCCACGGCGATTCGGCGGTTTATATGGCCATGGTTCGCCTGGCGCAGGACTTTTCGGTTCGCTATCCTCTGGTCGACGGGCAGGGAAACTTCGGAAATATCGATGGTGACGGCCCGGCAGCTATGCGATATACGGAAGCCCGGCTGACCGAATTTGCCATGGCTCTGATGGAAGGGCTGAATGAAAACGCCGTTGATATGCGCGAAACCTATGACGGGGAAGAACATGAACCGGTTATCATGCCGGCCATGGTTCCGAATTTGTTGTGCAACGGCTCTGCCGGTATCGCCGTCGGCATGGCGACCAATATTCCGCCGCATAACCTGGGCGAAGTCTGCGACGCTTTGCTTTATCTGATAGATAATCCCGATTGCGGAGAGGAACCGCTGGTCCGCAAAATCAAAGGCCCCGATTTCCCGACCGGCGGAATTATCGTCGACAGTTTTGATAGTATTCTGAATACCTATAAGCAAGGCCGCGGCGGTTTCCGCATTCGTGCCCGCTGGGAGAGCGAAGATCTGACCCACGGACAATATCAAATCGTAATTAAGGAAATTCCCTATCAGGTGCAGAAATCCAAACTGATTGAAAAAATTGCCGCCTTGCTGCTGGAGAAAAAGCTGCCGTTGTTAAGCGATATCCGCGATGAATCGACCCATGACGTCCGGATTGTGCTGGAACCCAAAAACCGCAGCGTCGACGCAAAAATGCTGATGGAGCACCTGTTTAAGCAGACGGAGCTGGAAGTCCGTTTTGCCATGAACATGAATGTACTCGATTCTGACGGTGTGCCGCGGGTAATGAGTCTCAAAGAAGTCCTGGCAGAATTTCTGAAACACCGTCATAACGTTTTGGTGCGCAGGGTCAATTATCGGCTGGACAAGATAAACAGCCGGCTCGAAATCCTTTCCGGCTACCTGATTGCCTATCTGAATTTGGACGAGATTATCCGCATTATCCGCGAAGAAGAAGACCCCAAGACGGTTATGGTTGCCAAGTTTTCGCTGACCGATAATCAGGCGGAAGCGATTTTGAATATGAAACTGCGCAACCTGCGAAAACTTGAAGAAAGCGAAATCCGCAAGGAATTTGACGACCTCACGGCCGAAAAAGGCGAATTGGAAGCTTTGCTTGCCGACGAAAAATTAAGATGGCAGGCTATTGCCGGAGAAATCAAGCTTATCCGCGAAAAATTCGGCAAAAAGACGGCGCTCGGCCGCCGCCGGACAGAGTTTGCCGAAGTTCCCGATGATATTGAAGTGCCGATTGAAGCCCTGGTGGAGAAAGAGCCGATTACGGTTATCCTTTCCCAAAAAGGGTGGATTCGTTGCGTCAAAGGTCATGCTGCCCTGAATGAAGAATTTAAGTTTAAGGACGACGACGCTTTGCAGGCGGCTATTCATGCGCAAACCACCGATAAAATCATTTTGTTTGACACGTCCGGCAAGTTTTTTAACCTGAATGCCAGCGAAATTCCCAGCGGTCGCGGTTTCGGGCAGCCGTTGCGCCTGATGGTGGATTTGGGTATCAGCGACAACATCTGCGAAATGTTTGTTTTTGATCCCAAGGCGCAATATCTGATTGCGTCCAATGCCGGCAAAGGCTTTCTGGTTGATGAAAATCACATTTTGGCTCAAACTCGCAACGGCCGCAAGATTATGAATTTGGCCGAAGGCGAAGCAGCCGTCTTTTGCCGCCGTATTAGCGGAGACATGGTTGCAATTATCGGCGATAACCGCAAGCTCCTGGTTTTCAAGCTTGAAGAAATCCCGACCATGGCGCGCGGTCGCGGCGTTACCTTGCAAAAATATAAAGACGGCGGAATGTCCGATGTCCAGATATTCAAAGAAGAAGAAGGCTTTGTTTATACCCGTGCCGGCGGAACCAAAACCGAGACCGATTTGCTGGGGTGGCTCGGACATCGCGGGCAGGTAGGCAAGCTGGCTCCTTTTGGTTTTCCCAAAAGCAACAAGTTTTTGAGGGATTAAGAAAAATGGCAGAGATTTTGTTTGAGTTTGTCAGAAACGGCAATGTCGTAAAAGTAACTGCCATCGAACCTGAAACACGCATAGAAGCGGCTGTTGTCGTTCCGGCCGGATTGTCCGAGGATGATATGAAGCTTCAGGCAATGAAACGTCTGAACTACGTTTTGAAAAAAGCTTTGGCTGAAGAATAAATCTCAAAAATAAATCTGTTTTCTTTAAAAAAAATAAACCCCGGAAAGCCCGGGGTTTATTTTATAATTTAAAACATAATAGACAAATTTCCTTAGGGGACTATAATTAATTATTGCAATTTTCGGAAAACTATTATATGATTATTCCTAGTGATAGAGTCGTAAATTCTTTTATTGGCTTTATTTTTACATATTTATGCTTTTGTCTATTCGGAGAAGGAAAAGATGAGCAGAATGTTCAACATCGCAAGCGGTGTCTCTTTGGGCGTCGCCATATTCCTGGCTGTACCGGCAGCGCGGGCTGCCATCTGTTTTCTTCCCGATTGCGCCGACAAAGTGACCGATGTTGATTCTAATGTTGATGCTCAAAAGTGCCGTGACGAAGGCTATGAATCCTATCAGAACCGGGTCTGCCACACTTATTCCATCGTTGAGTTCTGTCCCTACAACTCCGACTACATCAAATGTAACAACAAGCAATGGTGCATCTTAAACGACTATATCTATACCGAATGTGAAGAGCCCTACGAACTCACCGACAAATGCCTCAACGGCGAGCCGATGTACAAAGAATGCACCCTCAATCAGGAACTGGCCTGCAAAGAAGAGGATCCAACCTATACCGACGTTTGCGATGCCGGATGGATTATCGATCCCAATGACCATTGTTCGTTTTCGGAAGACTTCGGACATTGCTGCAACACCTGTCCGGGATTTGTCAGCAAAGAGGAACTGGAAGAGCAGGGCAAGACGGCTGTGGCGTCCTGTGACAGCTGCGACGGCAAAAAATATATCGGCGCCGCCGACGGTTTCAATCTCTGCGAGGGCTACTGGGACTGCCAGGACGGCTGTGAAATCGGTTCTGACACCTGTGTTTCTTTCGGCGTCACCAAATGCAAGGTTTGCAAGCGTTGCGAAGCGCGCTGCGACTTGGAGGAATGTCCCGCAGGGTCGATTTGCGAATACGAAGCCTGCACCCAGCGGTATTGCGTCACCGGCTGCGCCATTGACATGACTTACTTCTGTACCAAACCCGAAACCGACTGCAACCAGCTCGGCTATGTTCAAATCCCCGAACAATGCGAAGGCGGCGGCATGATTTATTGCCCCTATGACAACAGCCATGTTTACTGCCTGCCTGACGACGGCACCTGCTGCAAAATCTGCGAAGGCTTTGAGGCGGTTGAAATCCCCAACGGCTATGAAGCCGCTGAGACCTGCAGGTGCTGCGGCAATACTTTTTACAAACTGCAGCCGGCCTCCTGTTCTGGTTATCAGAAATGCCGGTTCGGCCCGGCGGCCGGTGCCGAAGGGCAAACCTGCCTGCATGGTTCCGAGACCTGGTACAAGTCCTGCAAGGACTGCCCCAACGGCTGCGACACCAAAACCTGCCCCGAAGGTGCCATTTGCCGGTACGACGAATGTTCCGGCAACCAGTGTCCGGTCGGCTGCAAAACCGGCTATACCTACTATTGCGAACGGCCGGTTCAAAGCTGCGAGGATTTGGGGTACGACAAAAACATCAGCGAATGTTCCGATCAGAACACGCTGCCTTGCCCTTATGATCCCGACAAGGTTATCTGCGGCGGATTTACCAGCTGCAACGATTATCCCTATACCGAAATCCCCAAGGGATATGTCTCGGCCGGGCGTTGTATCTCGGGCGGCGTCATCAAACACAAGATTATCCCCGATCCCTGCGACGGCTATCAGGTTTGCCTTGCCGGCCCGGCCAAATCCGACACGGCACAATGCCTCAGCGGAACCGAAACCTTGTACAAAGAATGTAAAGAATGTCCGAATGCCTACGAATACAAATCTTGTCCCGAAGGCGCCAAATGCAATTATGACGAATGTTCGGGCACCTATGGTCCCTTTGCCTGCAAAACCGATTACATCGGATTTTGCGATGTGCCCGAGACCGATTGCGTTGCCCTTGGCTATAAGGTTTATCGCCAAAGCAGCTGCGACGGCGCCAACATTTTGCGCTGTCCCTATGACACCGATATGGTGATCTGCAACTGAGGAGAAGGAGAAAGAAAATGAAGAAGATAACGAGACAGAAAGACTATATGCGACTGGCCGCAGCAACAGCAGTAACGCTGCTGCTTGGCGGAGAAGCCGCCGCGCTGACCTGTACGGCGGCGCCCGACTGTGCCGATCTCGGCTATACCAAGACCAGTTGTCCCAAAGGCGGCATCAAATGCCCCTTTGACAAGAACAAAATGTTTTGCATTCGCGAAGGCGGCGCTTCCGACTACAAGTTCGTTAACGCCATCAGCCGCTATCAAATCGCTTATTCCGATGGAACGACCAATAAATATTACAATGCGGATAAAACGGCTATCGGTATCATTACCTATGTTCACCAAAACAAGGATCGCAAACACGGGATCATGATGTCGCTTCCGGCTTTTACCATTCAAAATCAGGCCGAAGCCCGCAAAATCTGCGCCGCTTATACTACTGCCGGAACCATGCCAGGGGATTGGCATCTGCCCGATTTGGCCGAACTCACCACCATGAGCGCCGGTGATGAAAAAGAAACAAACAACGATTATACCATGTTCCGCGATGCTCTCAAGACCATTCCCACCGCCGGGGACCTGGAATGGTCATTCTCTTTCTTCTATGAGAATTCGATAGGCAGTCTCAACAATGGTATAGATAAAAAGGATACCGCTAACACCCAGGGCAACTGGGGTGGTCACACATTTTACAATGGCGGAAACACCAACTGGTATACTTCGCCCGCTTTCCTGTCTGCTTCTCACTATTCTACTGGTAACAACGTATTCTATAGTTCGGTCAACTATCATAGTGGACTAGCTGCTGTAGCAAATAATAAAAAGATGCAGTTCCGCTGCGTTGCAGAATTTTAAAAGGAGGTCAACATGAAAAAATTATCTTTTATCCTTACTCTGGCCTCCGGCAGCCTGTTAAGCTTTGGCGCCCCGGCCGAAGAAATCAGCTGTACCGCATCCCCCAGTTGCGATACTCTGGGCTACACCCAAACCGACTGCCCCAAGGGCGGTATTCGCTGCCCTTTTGACAAGAGCAAGATGTTTTGCGTTTCCGGTTTCGGCGGCGAGGATTTCAGCTTCAAAAATGCCATTTACCAATATCAGGTCGTGTTTAGCGACGGCTCCACCGGAACCTTCTATAATGCCGATAAAGACGCTGTCGGGATTGTCACCTACGTTCACCCCAATACGGAAGGCAACCATGGCATCATTATGGCGCTCAACCAGCCGACGGTGCAAACCCGTGCCGAAGCAATCAAATACTGTGCCAACTATGTGACCAAAGGTACCAAGGTCGGCGATTGGCACTTGGCGGATCTGGGCGAAATGATGACTATGCAAAACGGCGATTTGATTGATGATACGACGCAGTTTACCAAATTGAACGAAGTGCTCAAAACCATTCCCGGTGCTCAGGCGCTCGGCGTTTCTTTTAGTTATTACTACTCGCAAAAATGTTCTAATAAATCTTCCGATCCGGGCTATCTTTGGGTCGATTGCGATATATCTAGCTTAAACTGCCCATCAGGTAGTTGGTACGATTTTGACAATGTAGGTAGGCAATACCCTTCACAATATTTAAACATGGGAACAATCTACAGCAACTGGTTTAATAACAGCACCGCTAATTATAATCCGGCTCCGGGGTGTGCTAATAGCAGCGATAAAAGTGCTTATTATATTCGAGGAGGCTATCCTTTCTATTACAGTTCTTCTTATTGGACCATTAGCGATGTCTTAAGCAAAACACAACCTTATGCAGTTGATTTATATGAAGCTTCCAGGGTTTCTCACACCGGTGCTCAGCGCGGACACTTCCGTTGCATGGCCATTTTTTAGGGAGAAATATCATGACCAAAACATTTATAACCGCACTTCTCCTTTTCGTAACCCTTCTGGCGCCTGCTGCCCGGGCAGTCGAGGTCGGAGATATCTACTTCAGCGACAAGACTTTTGCCAGTTCCATGCAATCTGGCAAAAAAGCCATCGGCTTGGTTTATTGGGTCTCTCCCAATAAGGATTTTGGGCTTATTATGTCTTTGGAAGAACCGGCTTCCAATCTGAACGCCTATAATGCCGACGTTTATTGTTCCGAATATTTTACCGACGGCACTTTGGCCGGGGATTGGTGGCTGCCCAAACGAATTGAAATGCTGCGCATGAGTACTGAAAAAATCAATGGAACATCAAATAATAAATTTACTGTCTTAAACAATAAGTTAAAAACTATCACCAAAGCAGACGGCAAAGCTGCCGCACAGCTTTCTGCCGCTGCTTACGTTACCCGTTCCGGATTGTGTTATAACTTTAACCCCAGCTCCGGCGGTATTTCGCAATCAGGTTCCGCCAACAATGCACAAAGCAGCGGCGCAACCTTCAAAGTCCGCTGCATAACCGCATTTTAGAAAGGACAACGCTATGATCAAAACATTTATAACCGCACTTCTCCTTTCAGCAACCCTCCTGGCGCCTGCTACCCGGGCAGTCGAGGTCGGAGATATCTACTTCAGCGACAAGACTTTTGCCAGTTC
>UQFU01000058.1 GCA_900540425.1 uncultured Alphaproteobacteria bacterium | reverse complement strand
TGAACTAAATCTATCTTACATTCCATATCTATATGTTTTTAATTTATTAATAATTTCTCATATAAAAGTTTTTACCATAAGTGGTAATTACTGTCAAATATTTTCTCATGACCGGCAGCATCCCTTTTCCGTCGTATTATCCTCCAAAAGATCTTCGTCTACATTTTATCCGGATGGCGGCTTGATAACCGGAATAACAACAAAAAGAATCTCTAAAGCATTAAGACCAAAAAACTCTCCGTATTCACAGAGAGTTTTTTATAGTTTTACCTAAAAAGCCAAAACACACCTGACGTAATCGACGTCGTCCTTAGTGGCGTGGTACACATAGCCGTCAGTAGCGCGCACGAGCCACGTACCGTAGTAGGTACCCTCGGACGAAGACCAAATCCAACCGTGAAGCTCAACCCCGCCAATCTTTTGCAAAGCCGGATTAACAATCTCCCGGTTAGCGACAATCCGTTTCAGCTGTTTTAGAGCCGGCATAAAACCATCTCCCGGCCTGGCGCCGTTTTTGCTGTACCGAACGCACCATTCCGCTGCCGGAAATTTTATTTTGTGCTTCTTACTGTAAGCAATTAGCTTCTCGGTATTGTACTTCCCGTCATATTCGTCTCGGACATTGGTTTCGCAATAATCATTTGACCATACCGCTTTGACTTCGTCCCGCGTAACAATCAATCCCCGTTGTCCTTGCGAAGCATGTTTGTTAGGATTAACCCAGCCGACCACGCCTTGACAATTCGCATAAGCATTCGGATCCGGTGAAAATTTCCCGCCTGCAAACGCATACCAACCGACTTTCGGGAACACACCGTTACACGGTTCCGAAACATAATCCAATCCATCCCAAATTCGCCCAATGACCTCGCCTGCCGGCATTTTGGTCACCACTCGCCAATCGGTATCGACATAAAAAGGAAAACATCTTTCCAACAGCTGATTTCCCACCCGGACACAGATATCAACACTCTGTTTCAAGTCAGCAGAAGCATCGTTCAGATTATCCCAACAGCCAATAAGCCTTTTCTTCAGATCCAATTCCAAAGAAACCGTTCCGTCGCTATACATAAAAACCGGACATTGCCGATTACTCAAATACGCATTAAGCGTTGCAAAATCGATTCGTACCATAATTAAAAAATTAATTGAAATAAAAATTGTTATTTGATTTCCAAGCTACCGAAAACAACTTTTGCTGTCAAGATTTTAAATCAGCCGCCGCATACAGTACCCGCCGCAATTTGTACGGCAATTCCGATTTGGCATATTCCGGATGCAAAGCAACAAAATTCTCCCACTCTTTCCTTGGCAATTTTTCAGTATTTTTCAATTCACGGATAATCCATATTTTTTTCCGAAACAAAAAAATCTCGCAATCACCGAGCGTCCGCCCTCTGAAATCCGGTTTCCGAACGGCTTCCCATAAACGCTCCACTTCTTCCAGACAGGGCGGATAAATCTTGCCGCCGACTTTCTTCAAAAGCGCACTCAAAACCCTAAGGCCGATTTCTTCATGCAGTTTTCCCAATGCTTCGGGTTTCAGACTAACGCCGCAGTTTCCTGCAACCCCGGCTTCCGCCGCCACAAATTCGGCCGTCTGCTTTTCCAGATAATCGCGCACCCGCGCCATTTCCAAAGCCGTATTACACAATCGTTCGCGGCTCAAGCCGATATCCGCCTCCAATGCCGGAAGCATTTTACGGATTTTAACCCGCAAAAAATCATCACAATCGTTGGAAGCGTCTTCGACCCAGGAAATTTTCCGTCCTTCCAAATAAGCGCGCAAACATTCCGGATCCGTCTGCAACAGCGGCCGAACCACATACAGATTTTTCCATTTGCTGACCGGCGCCATTGCCGACAAACCGTCTACCCCGCTGCCGCGTTGCAAACGCATCAAAAAAGTCTCGGCCTGATCACGCTTATGATGGGCAATCAGCAAAGCGCCGACCCCGTTTTGGCGGCACCAGTCATACATCAGCTCATAGCGCGCCGTTCGGGCGGCGCTTTCTACGCCGCTGACCGGCTTTTCGCCTTTCCAATATAAAATATGATGCTTGATTCCGTGCGCCTTCATCAGCCGCGCCACATATTGCGCCTCAGCTTCCGCTTCCGGCCGCAAACCGTGTTGCACGGTCAATGCCGTAAAATCAGCCTGTTTTTCCTTGGCCCACTCTTGCAGCAGAAACACCAAAGCCAGCGAGTCCGCACCGCCGGACACCCCGACCGCCCATGGCCCGGCCAACTCCGGCTTTCCGGCCAGCCACGACCAACAATGGTCAAGCTCGCTTTGCCACACGTTTTTCATCGCCGGCTACTTGCAGCCCAGTTTTTTGATTTCGTTGGCAGCCCGGTCCAAAACCGCTTTTTCTGCCTTTGGAAATTCTGTCTTCATACTTTTGAAAGCCTGGCAGGCTTCTGTATTTTTCTTCAGATTCTGCATGGACATTCCGAGTTTCAACAGGCTGTCGGGACCTTTGGGGCCATCCTTGTATTTTTCAATAACTTTGGCAAAGGCAACCGCCGCCTTCTGATAATTTTTCTGCCCGTAAAACACTTCTCCCAGCCAGTATTGCGCATTGCCGGCCAGCTTGTCGTCAGGTGCTTTTTTCAAAATCTCGTTAAAGCGCTGCTCGGCCACGGCATAATCGCTGATCTTGACGGCTTCCAGCCCCTCGTCATAAATCTGCTGTATCGCCTTGGTTTTTACCGGAGCCAAATCGTCACCTTTGGCAATGCTGTCGCCGGTAACCGCTTGGGGAGCGCCAACGGCAACCGGCGCTTTAAATTTTTCCGCGGCAGAGGCCGAAACCGCTCCGCCGTTGCCGCTGACCGGTTTCCCCTCAATCATCTTAATTCGGACGTCAACATCCTTGTTAATCAACTCAATTTTGTTTTCCAGCTGCCTGATTTTATAATTGGCCTCGTCAACCTGCCCACTGAGTCGGCGCAGCTTTTCGTCAAACTCGCCGATTTTAACGGCAATATCGGCTGCTGACCTCGGATTGGAAATCCCGTCGTTTTGCTCCCGGTAAACCTGGCGCTGCAAAATTTCCAGCTCCTGACGGATTGCCGCAATCTCATTCATCACCGGTTCCGAGTTATACTGCTGGGCCTGAACCGTTGTACCGCCGACGGCAACCGCCGCCAAAACACACATCCAATATTTTTTGTTCATTGTTGTCTCCGCCTCTTCTGACTGCTGTTTTTTCAGATAAATTTAAGCCGTTAAAAACGAAATCATAGTAAAACAAATGTTATATAATCTCAAGCACAAACTTTGAGCTGCCCACACGCCCGTACGCGCCCCGCCGGCCCCAACGTCCTTCCTGCCTGCCGCCCTTCTTCTTGTGCGTCTTTCCCGCAGTCGGACTTGTCCTGCCGGCTGATGTTGTCGGGTTTCGTTTCTGCGGTTGTTGCTTTTTTTCCCATTCGTCTCCTTATGCCTTTTTTCTTGCTCCCCGCTCTGTCCGGCAGCTTCTCCCTTCTTCACAAGTTTCCTCTTCCGCCCGATTGGACATCTCCGTCTCCCGCAAACAGCAAAAAAAGCGCCCCGCAAGCGGAGCGCCTTGGTCAAATCAATTACGCCTGTAATTATTTAACGCTGCTGATAACAGTTACAGCACGACGGTTCTGAGCCCAAGCTTCTTCGTTGTTGCCCAAAACGAACGGTTTTTCTTTACCATAAGAAATGATAGAGATTCTGTTGGCATCAATGCCTTGAGAAACCATATACTGTTTTACGGCGTTGGCACGGCGTTCACCCAATGCCAAGTTGTATTCTCTGGTACCTCTTTCGTCGCAGTAGCCTTGAACAACAACATTTACATTGTCATGTTTTTTCAGCCATTTAACCTGGGTTTCAACAACTTCGGTAGCATCCAAAGACAAAGCAGAGCTGTCAAACGCAAAGAAAACATTTTCTTCGGCATTTTTCATAAAATCTCTGGCTTCTCTGGATTCGCATTCACTGCCGCCGAACAGGCCGCCGTCAGTACCGAAAGAAGAACAACCAGACAAGAAAGCGATTGCACAAAATAAACTTAAAAGTTTTTTCATTTCATTATCTCCATATGGGTTTATTTTTTTAATTGCTAAACAACTAATACAGCTCTAACTTAAGCAATAAAAATTAATTTTTCAACTACAAAAGCAATATCAACCTTAAAAAAGTCAAAAAAAAATTAAAACCCTTGTCAAATTATCATCAACTGCAAATTTCAATACCCCAAAAGTCGTAATTTGCTGATAACTTCCCCTTTTTTTTGAACACAAAATTTCGATTCTAAAACCCAAGATAATTATTGCCAGGATGGCGAAATCTTTTTATAGTGGTGCCAACAAAATTTTGAGGAAAAACGAGATGAAAACCAAAATTGCCTACCAGGGCGTCCCCGGCGCCTATTCGCATATTGCCTGCCGCAACGTCTTTCCCGGACAGGACTACATTTCCTGCGACACCTTTGAAATCGCCATGGACCTGGTCCAAAAAAACCAGGCCGATCTGGCCATGATACCGGTCGAAAATTCCAACGCCGGACGCGTTGCCGACGTCCATTTTCTGCTCCCCGATGCCGGTCTTTATATCAACGGCGAATATTTTTTGCGTATTGAACATCAACTGCTGGGGCTTCCGGGCAGCAAACTTCCTGAAATCGTTTCGGCGTCTTCACATCCTCAGGCCCTCGCCCAATGCTCCGAATTTTTAAAACGCCACAATATTAAATCAATCGCCCGGATCGACACCGCCAAATCCTGCGAAGACATTCTCCGCAATAATGACAAGACCCAGGCTGCCATAGCCTCAAAACTGGCGGCAGAAATCTACGGACTGGAAATTTTACGCCCCAACATTGAAAATGCTTCCAACAACACGACACGGTTTCTGATAATGTCAACCAACAACCAGATTCCCGAAAATGACGGCAAAAAATTCATCACTTCGTTCATTTTTCATGTCAAAAGCATTCCCGCTGCCCTTTACAAAGCCCTTGGAGGTTTTGCAACCAACGGCATCAATATTACCAAACTTGAAAGTTACCTCGTCGGCGGCAAATTCGTCTCCGCGCAGTTTTATGTGGAAATTGAAGCCCACCCGGCGGAAAAATCCTATCAAAACGCCTTTGACGAGCTGAACTTTTTTGCCGATGCGGTCAAAATCCTCGGCACTTATCCGGCTCACCCCTACCGAAACCTGTAAGAACCGGCACCGTTGTTACGGCTTTTCCAAATTTCCGCTTGAAATATTTTCAAAAAACGTTAAGCTTGCCAAAGAAATTTTATACATCTTTAAATAATTATGCCTTATGAAAGATTTTGATTTTGACAAAACTGCCGCGTTGCAGTCTGGTTCTTTGAGTGAATTTCATCAGTTTGTATTGGGTGAAGTCTATCGGCGAAAGAAATTTCAATGGTTCCAAAAGCCGGTCATTGCCAACGGCCCTTATGGATTAAAATTAAGGGATTTGCATGTCCGCCATGCCGTCAGAACACCGGAACCTGGAAAATTTTATGACATTGAGTTTCGGGTCGTGTTCCTGCAAATAAACAGTGTCACGATTGATATCCTCAAGTTGGACGAAGTCTTGTAAATCAAAAAAAAAAACCGGTTCCCGCCCTTGGCAGAAACCGGTTTTATTCTTTTTCCGCTTCATTTCAATTTTGATATTTCCTTGATTGAAGCTTCAATCAGACGATCCTGCGCTTTCTTGTCCAAATTCTTGGCCAGCACTTCTTTCAAAACCCGGATGGTCATCTCCGAAGTCAGCGTCGTAATCTCCTTCATAGCGGCTTCCTGCGCGGTTTTAATCCGCTGCTCGGCTTCTTTTTGTTTCATTTCCATATCGGCTTCAAGCTTTTTAAGCCGGTCTTCTTTCAAAAATTCTATTTCTTTTTCAGATTTGCGCAGAATATTCCGAGCCTCTTTCTCGGCGTTAAGATACTTCTTTTCATACTCGGCCAGCATCTTTTGAGCATCTTCATTCAGTTTTTGCGCCTCAGTAATCCGGTCGGCAATCGCCTCAATCCGCCGGTTCAGCATCTCATTCAACAGCCGTGCCACCGGCTTGGACAAAACCGCCACCACCAACACGAAAGCAACCGCAACCCAAAATTCCGGATTTTCATAAAAAGCGCCGCCGTGGCCGCTGATTTCATGTTCAACATTCTCCACAACCTGCACAACGCTGCCTGCCGCATCAATAACCGCATTTTGCGTTGCATCAAGAATTTCGCGATTATTCAAAGTCTGTTCCGCCGCCATCGTCTTTCTGTCCTAATTTTTTACCGACTGCCGGACGGCCTCGCGAATATTTTCGTTAGCCACACCGGAAATTCCGATTTTTTTAATAATTTCTCCGGCCAGCTCCTCAGAAATATCACGTACCTTTTCCAAAGCTTCGTCTTTGCTGCGATTGATTTTGGCTTCGCCGTCGCTGACTTTTTTACGCAGCCTTTTGGCCAACTCGTCTTGTTTGGAAACAATTTCAGCCTCCAACTCTCTTTTGGTCCGTTCCAAAGAGGCATTGGCCTCCCGGGTTGCATTGCTCAAAGCTTCGTTGTACTTTGCCAGAGATTCTTCGGCACGCCGCTTGGTTTCCGCCGCCTTGTCAATATACTCGTCAATTTTATTTTGCCGCCGGGCCAAAATATCGGCAATTTTCGGCGCAATAAAATTTGCCATTACAAACAACAGCGTAAAAAAGCTGACAAACAGCCAAAAAAGCTGTGATGCATACCAAGTCGGGTCTAACTGCGGCATTTAATTTCTCCGGAAAAGCTGTTCCAAAAGGAAGCCGGAGCAAATTGCGGAAAAACCGTAACCTGCTGCCGCCTTCTCTCCCCAATTAATCAGTTGCCGGTGAGCATAACCAGCGCAATAACCAAAGCATACAGGGCAATGGCTTCTACTGCGGCAAAACCGGCCCAGCCGTAAAGGTCTACATCTTTCTTCACCTGCGGATTGCGGCCGACAGTCGAGATAATCGTGGTCCAGACCTGAGAAACGCCCCAGGCGGCGGCCATCATGCTAAGAGCACACATACCGGCACCGATATAAACCATAGGTTCCATTTTTCTTCCTTTCTAAAAGTTAAACAACAACACTTTATACATAATTATACGATAATTCTAAAAAATTGGTTATCAATGCTCATGCAGAGCATCGCCCAGATAAATACAGCTCAAAACCGTATAAATAAAGGCCTGCAACAAAGCAATAAAAATTTCAAACACCACAATCGCCGCATCAAACGCCAGCGGCACAATCCCGCCGATACCCAGCGCCAACACAAATCCGGCGATAATCTTAAGCATAATATGCCCGACCGTCATGTTTGCCACCAAACGCACTGTCAGGCTGAACGGCTTGCTCAAAAACGAAATCATCTCAATCGGCACGATCAAAGGAGCCAGAATCAACGGAATTCCCCGCGGCAGAAACGTCCGCAGATAGCCGAGTCTTTTCTTTTTGATGCCGATGCCGATGTTAAACAAAAGCGCAATAACCGACAAACCGCCCACCGCCGCCAAATGGGAAGTAAACGTAAACGCATAGGGAAAAAGCCCCAATACGTTTCCGAAAGCCACAAACGTAAACAGGCTGAAGATAAAAGAAAAATACTTCATTCCTTCCATGCCCACATTTTCCCGCAGCAGCCCGGCAATAAATTCATACAAAACTTCCGGCACCGACTGCGCCACCGAAGGAATAATCGTCCGTTTGCGCAAACATATTCCCATCAGCAGTACCGCCGAAACGACAGCCAGCACCATAAACAGGGAAGAATTGGTAAAAGAAACGTCCACACCGCCGATATTAAGCGGAATCAGCGGCTTTATTTCAAACTGCTCCATCGGGTTAGACAAGGCGGTTACTCCTTTTTATTCTCTTCGCTTTTCACAAAGCGGTAAACATTCAGAAATCCGGCGGCAAAACCCAAAAACAAAAAGAAGACCAACATCCACGGCTGCGTCCCGAAATACAGGTCGCAAACATACCCGAGACCGGCTCCGACCAACACTCCGGACAACAGCTCGGTACCGATCCGAAACCCGGTTTTGGTAGCGTATGAATATTCGGATTCCGGCTTGTGTTTGCGGACATGCCGTTCTTTTTCCTGAATCCGCATAATCCTGTCTTCAATTTGCTTAATGTCGTCAGGCTTTTTTTTCATACCCCTACCTTATCGCAAAAATAGTTACCGACTTATTAAAACCGGATTATTTTTTTTCGTTTTTTCCGAGCCTGCGATCAATGGCTTGAGACATTTCCTTATATGAAGGCGCCCCATACATCATCTCGCGGTCTTTGCCGCTGACAATTAAAAATGCCGGCGTTCCCTGAATTTTGAAATTTTCAATCGCCTGCTGGCGCCTGGTAATAATCTCCCGCGCCTTGGTGTCGTCATGCAGACAAGCTTCCGCCTTCTCGCCGCCCAGCCCGCTCAATGCCGCATATTGCGCCAAAATTCTGTCGCTTTTGTTCGAAAGTCCCCATTCCCGCTGCTTTTTGAACAGCAAATCAACAAAGGCAAAATACTTGTCCTTGCCGATACATTCCGCTATCATCGCCGCCTGCATGGATTTTGCTTCCAGCGGAAACGGAATGAAAACCAGCCGTACCAATCCTTTGTCAATATAATTTTTCTTAATCTCCGGCAAAGTCTTCAAATGAAAATCGGCGCAATGGAAACAACCGTAAGAGGAAAATTCATAAATCGCAACCGGCGCAGAGGCCTGTCCCATCACATGCCCCGTCGGCAAAACGGCGTTGTTGTTTATCTTGACTTCCTTCTCGCCGGCTTGTGCCGTTTTCATCAAAACCGGCACGCCGTCCGGCCCCATCACAAATCCTTTGGAAGACAGATAAATTCCCGATGCAATCAAAAAAACTGCCACGCCGGCTACCCAGCTGCTGATTGTTCTGACAATATCCTCAAACTTCATTTTTTAACTTCATCCTATTCTTGATTTTCTTGTTTGTTTATTTCGTGAAACACACTATAACCTAATTTTATTAAAATTTCTTTTAATTTTGCATCTTTAACGTCATGACTGATGTCCTGTATATAATTTTTCTCATCATCACTTACAAGCAACGGTTCTTCTTTTTTCGGTGCGGGAATTTTTCTGAGTTCTTCAAACCTGATTTCGCTGTCTTGCCGGATTCGCAGGGAACTGACGGCGCTATACCCGAAATATGCGTTTATCTTTGCCAATATCTGCCGCTCCCGATGCTGAAGCTCCAAAGCAAACGCTCCGGACGGAACCAGCAAATGCACGATTCCGCCGCTCCGCTGGTTGGCTCGGAATTCAATTTTCTCCGGAAAACTGTACGCCGCCAAATCCGGCCCGGCAATTTCTTCCCAGCGGCTGAGAACTTCCACCTGCATAATTCCGTTTTTTCCAAGAATTTTTCTAACCAACGGCCGAATATTTTTCGCTACCGCCATTGGCTCATAATTGGTGCGCTTGTCCGCATCGATTTTAATTTCCTTTTTTTCCATACCTATGCTTTAACAAACAAAATTCGTTCTGGCAAGAGTATTCACAAGCAGCGGCCTGCTTCTTGACTATCTGACACAATCTTGCCATAATCTTCGCAAATCAGCTGAAAGCAAAATTTATGGAAATAACTCTGATAATCAAAGCCTTTTTGGCGCTCGTTTTTGTCCTCGGTTTATTATTCGTGACCGTTTGGGGACTTAAATATTGCGAGCTGAAAGGAGCCAAAAACCGTTTTTTTCAAAAAATGCGCAGCCAGCGCCGCTTGGAAATCATCGAAAGCAGCCGTATCGACCTGCGCAATTCGCTGGTTTTGGTTCGCCGCGACAACAAGGAACACCTGCTGTTGCTCAGCCCCGGACACAATCTCTTGCTGGAAAGCCGCTCCGCCGTTCCCGATAATCAATCAAAGGACTCTCAAGAATGATAAAAAAACTCAGCCTGTTTATCGGAATTATTGCCGTTGCCTGGCTTTTCTCCTCCAGCTGCGTCTGGGCGCAAACCCTCAGCATTGATGTCGCGGACCAGCCGACCGGATCGGCTACTGCCCGCATCTTCAATATCATTATGCTGATTACGGTACTTTCAATCGCACCGTCAATCTTGGTCATGATGACCTCATTCACCCGGATAGTCGTTGTATTTTCCATCACCCGCAGCGCTCTGTCTACCAACTCCACACCGCCGAACATGGTGCTGATTTCTTTGGCTTTGTTTCTGACAATGTTTATCATGGCGCCGGTTTTTGAAAAATCGTGGGAAGAAGGCATCAAACCGATGATCGACGAAAAGGTGGAAATCATGGAAGGGCTGGAAAAAGCCGCCAATCCGCTCAAAGAGTTTATGGTCAAAAACACCCGTGAAAAGGACCTGCTGCTGTTTAGCGACATCTCCCAAGAAAAAACCGCCGATACCATAGAAGAAACCCCGCTCAAAGTTGCGGTTCCGGCATTTATGATCAGCGAATTGCGTCGGGCTTTTGAAATCGGCTTTTTGATTTTTATCCCTTTTTTGATTATCGACATGGTTATCGCCTCAATCCTGATGTCCATGGGTATGATGATGCTGCCGCCGTCCGTCCTCTCCATTCCGTTTAAGATAATCTTTTTTGTTTTGATTGACGGCTGGTATTTGCTTGCCGGTTCTCTGGTTCAAAGTTTCAAATAAGTGCCAAATTTTTCAGACCGAAATAAAAAATTGACAGAATTTTCCAAATGCGCTATAATATAAATGTTAAATAGATATTATTAAAAATAAAATATGTTATGAAAAGAAATTATTTATCTCCAAAAGTTAGTGTTGCAGAATTAAGTCATCAAACCGTTTCCGCATCTCAATCAACTCCGGAAACAAATGACTCTGCTGTTCCTGAAATACAAGTCGGCTGGTATGCGTTTGCGGGCGGGAAGTTTTCACCGGATCCGAATGCCTACCCGAACTGTCAGGGCGTTGTTTGCTGGGTTAATCCTGACAAGAGTGCTCCGCAAGGGCAACGAGGGTTAGTTATAACGCCTGATGAAGTCGAAATGATGTGGTCAGATAAGGATTGCGAAACCAACATCAAAGATGAGTATGACGGGAAGGGCAATACCAAGGAGCTGATAGCTTACGGCAAGGCACACGACATAGCCTTTCCGGCAGCGGAATGGTGTGCTCAGTACAGCAAAAACGGCGTCAGACCGGGAGAAGGCTTTATGCCGGCTAGTGAACAGTTGAAACGGATTGTTG
>UQFU01000057.1 GCA_900540425.1 uncultured Alphaproteobacteria bacterium | reverse complement strand
GACGCCGATATCAACATTGAGCTAATACGCCGCAATCCTGAAAAAATTTCGCTTCGCAAGCAGAATAAATAAATTTTTTATTTGAAAAAAATGCCATGTCCGAAAAATTAGCCATGGCATTTTATTTTTTGCAAAAAAGCCTCAATCTGCGGCTTCATATAAGTGGCAATCCGGCGGTAAACGTCTTTTTTGAAGTCTACGACCAAATCCGGAACCTTTTCAATTTCAATCCATTGGTAATCTTTGAATTCAATTTCTTCGGGATGCGTTCTGAAATCAATTTCCGTTTCGCTGCCGGTAAAATAAAACAAAAACCAATATTGTTCTTGTCCGATATTGCTGCGCCCGAGTTTTTGGAATTTTTCTAAAATCTGCGGTGGAAAATCGTAACGCAGCGGTTCCGGATAAGCGGCGGCCGGAATAACCGAACAAATGTTGGTTTCTTCTTTCAACTCACGCAAAGCGGCGGCCTGGGGCTTTTCTCCCGCCTCGATTCCCCCCTGCGGAAATTGCCATTGCCCGTCAAAATCCGCCCGGGCGAAAATCAAAACCTTCCCCTCGCGGTTAAAGACGATTGCTCCGGCATTAAGCCGATATTTGCCGTTCATCATTTTTTATTCTACCACCAGGTTGGAAACCGGTACCAAGGCAAAAGGTTTTTCCGGAACCAGATTTTGTTCTTTCATCTGCTCATAAGTCAACTGCGGCGAAAACGTTTCAACCCATTCCTTAAGCGCATGCAAAACCACCGGTTTCGGCGTTGCGGCAATCAGTACCGAACCGTTTTCTTTGGCCAGTTGTTCGGCTTTTTTGAGCTGTTCTTCAATCTCTTTGCGCACAAACTGCGTTTCAATCACAATGTCAGCCTTTCTTCGCGCCAGTCCGGGGATCTGAATTTGTGAAATTCCTTCTTTACCTGTTGCGTCAATAATCAACAAGCCGCGCTTTTGCAGTTCTTCCATAATTGCCTGTTGATGTTCACGGGTTGCTTCGTCGGCAATGCCGCTGTTGACTACCATGCCGCCGACAGGCGCACGGATATTCAAAGAAGCCGCTGCCCGCCGCATGTTTTCTTCCTTGCTTTGGGTAATGCTCATGGCCATCGGGCCGCTGTCCGCCTTCAAAAAGTTTTTGGAACACAACAGCCAATCGACATAAGTTTCATGCCCAAACTCCCGGGCATGTTGAATCGTCGTGTCCAAGTCCTTGCCGTATGGTGAAAAAGACAAAGAAACATTGCCCGGCATGGTTTCAATCGCCGCGGTCGTGACCATATTGTCCATTCCCAAATTTTTCAAGATAATGCCCACCTTATAAAAATTGGGCTGAACGGTTTCGGGTTTGGCATATTCGATCCATGGTTTTTGCCCGCTTTCGGATATCTTGGGCAGCAACAGGCCGCCGGTTTCTTCGCTCAGGCCGGGAATGATTTGTATCGGATTCAACGGAACCGGATTGGCAATCGGCTGTAGCTTGGCAGTCAGCGGAATCTTATCAATCAACTCAATCGCCGAAAATCCTTTTTCCTTTTCTTCGGCGCCGTTGGCTTCTTGTTCGGCATCGTTTGCGGCGGCGGCTCTTTCTCCTAAAACTTCGGCCCGCCGCGTTGCCGCATCAGGCAGAGTAATGATAAATTTAGGCGACTTGTTCTTGCGCTCAAACATAATCCGGTCGATTTTGGTGGCAAACTCGGGCTCGCTTTTCTGTTTGGCAAAAAAATACCCCAAACCCAGCAGCAAACCCGTCGTCAGCAGCATGGTCAAAATCAGAAGCCTGTATCGCCTTAACAGTTTTATCACCAAAAACTCCGTTGCTGTTATTTATCCCGGTTGCCGTAAATTCCCAAAGCCCGCACCAAATCGACGGCTCTGGACAGCTGATAGTCGTTGGCCAGCTCTTTGTCCGTACCGGACTTGCTTTCGGATTCTTTTTCTTTTCCGGTTGCTGTGTCATTTTTCAGCGCATTGCCGAATTCGGCTTCACTGCGTTCAAACACATTTTCAATAACTTCCACTTTGGCCGGATGAACTTCTACGTCCGGTTCGATTCCCTTTGCCTGAATCGAACGGCCGGAAGGCGTATAATAACGGGCGGTGGTCAGCCGCATGGCGCCATGGTCTCCCAGCGGGATAACCGTTTGAACCGAACCTTTTCCGAAAGACTTTTCGCCGAGAATGATTGCCCGCTTATGATCTTGCAAAGCGCCGGCAACAATTTCCGAAGCCGAAGCCGAACCGTCGTTGATTAATACCACAATCGGCAGACCTTCGGCAATGTCTCCGGCCTTGGCGGTATATTTGACCGTGTCTTCCGGATTGCGTGAACGGGTCGAAACAATTTCGCCTTTGTCCAGGAACAAGTCGGAAACGTTAACCGCTTGGTCGAGTAGGCCGCCCGGATTGTTGCGAACGTCAAGAACAACGCCCTTCAGCTTGTTTTTGCTTTCTTTGCGGGCTTTGGCCAGCGCTTTTTCAACGGTTTTGTCCGTGTCTTCGGTAAAGGAGGTAATGCGGATATAAGCCACGTCGCCGGATTTTAATTCGCTTTTAACCGAGCGGATTTTAATCTCTTCGCGGGTGATTTTGACGTCAAACGGCTTTTGATTAATGCGCCGGATTGTCAGTTTGACCTTGGTGCCGACTTTGCCGCGCATCTTGTCAACCGCATCGTTCAGGGACATGCCGATAACCTGTTCGCCGTTAATGTGGGTAATAAAATCGCCCGGCTTGATCCCGGCCTTATAAGCCGGCGTGTCGTCAATCGGCGAAACCACCATCACCAAACCTTCTGCCATGGTGACTTCAATGCCCAGCCCGCCGAATTTGCCTTTGGTCTGTTCGTTCATGTATTTGAAGCTCTGATCGTCCAAAAAGCTCGAGTGCGGGTCAAGTGCAACCAGCATGCCGTTAATCGCCGCCTCAATCAGTTTCTTGTCGCTGACTTCTTCTACATAAGACATTTTGGCGCGTTCTAAAACCTCGCCGAACAAATTCAGCATTTCATAAGTGTCGGCGTCATTTTCCGCAGCCGCCTTTTTGGCGTCTTTTGCCGCAAAAGCCGCACCGCTTCCCAACATGATTGAAATGACGGCAATGAATATGATTGAAATTTTTTTCGACATTTGTATATCCTAATTCTCAGTTTTTTATAGTTTCATCCAGCTCAGCGGATTAATCGGTTTGTTGTTCCGCCGCATTTCCACATACAACCGGGCTTCTCCCTCTTCCGGCATCTGTCCGACCGGTTCTCCGGCCAACAACATTTGCCCGACTTCGGTGTCAATGCTTTCCAACCCGGCCAGCAAAGACAAATATCCGCCGCCGTGCTCGATAATAATCATATTGCCATAACCGCGGAATGGCCCTGCAAATACGACCGAACCGTCAAACGGGGCAATAACCTGAGCCTGATTCCGGGTCTGGATAATAACTCCCTTGGAAACCACGCCCTTAACCTTTTGCTCTCCGTAACGGGTCACAATCTGCCCGCGTGCCGGCATCGGCATTTTTCCTTTGGCTCTGGCAAAAGCTTTTCCTACATCCTTTATAATCTCCTCGTTGTATTTAATCAAGTCAGCTCTTTGAGTTTCCTCTGCTTTTTTCTCGGCGGCCAGGCGAGCCTCTTCCTGGCGGAGAAGTTCTTCCCGGTGTTTTCTTTCTTCTTCGGCTTTTTTCTCTTTGGCAATCCGTTCTTTTTCAAGCTTGTCAAAAAGCTCGCGCAAATCCTGAGCCTGAGAAGCCAGCTTATCCATGTTCTTTTTGGCTTGTTCGCTTTTAATTTCAACGACATTGCGGATTTTGGACTTTTTCTGAACCAGAGATTTCATCCGCTCATGTTCTTTTTCCAAAATTTGTTTTTGTTTGCTGATTTGATTAACCTGGGCTTCCACCAGATCTTTTCTTTTTTGGATGGTTTCAAGCTCCTTGCGGATTTTTTCGGCATTTTCTTCCAGATGCGGTACCGCTTCCCGCAGCAACATGGCGCTGCGGATAATTTCTACCGGCGTCAGCGGCTGCACAAACAATGCTTCCGTCGGCTTAAGCGCCAGATTTTGCAAAGCGGACAGGGTCTTAATCAGATTCTCGTCTTCGCTGGCAAAAGTTTCTTCGGCTTTTTGCAGATTTTCTTTAAGCAGTTCCAGCTGCTTTTCCATTTTGGAAAGTTTTTCTTCGTTGTTTTGAATCTGCCGGGCTGCTTTGACCATTTCCTGGCTGACCATCGTCAGCTCCATATTGATTTGGTTGGCCTGCGCCTGCAATTTGCGGTGCTTGATGTTTTGGAGCTCGACTTCTTTTTCGACCCGAGCCAGCTCCTGTTCCGAAACAGCCTCTGCCGACACTGGGGCGCACTCAAAGGCCCAAGCCAGAATGCTCCCCAAAAGAAAAACGGTGCCGGTAGAGGTCAGTTTCATTTTAGCCCTTGATTAATAATGAATGTCCGGTCATTTCCGACGGCTGGTCGATATGGAGCAGTTCCAGCATGGTCGGAGCCAGATCCGCCAGTTTTCCGTCCTTAAGCCCGGTAACGCCGCTCTTGTCGTTGACCAGAATTGCCGGAACTTTTCCGACCGTGTGGGCTGTATAGGGCTCGCCGGTTTTCTCGTCAATCATTTTTTCAACGTTGCCGTGGTCGGCCGTTACAATCATAACCCCGCCGACGTCTTTTATGGCTTTTTCAACTTTGCCCAGACAGTCGTCAACAGCTGCAACCGCCTTCAGCGCCGCTTCCATTACCCCGGTGTGTCCGACCATATCGCCGTTGGCGTAGTTGCAGATAATAACGTCAAAACGCTTGTCTTCAATCGCCTTGACCAACTGTTCGGTAACTTCATAAACCGACATTTCCGGCTTCAGGTCATAAGTCGCCACTTTCGGGCTGGCAATCAAAATGCGTTCTTCGCCCTTAAACTCGCGCTCTTCGCCGCCGTTGAAAAAGAACGTGACATGCGCGTACTTTTCGGTTTCGGCAATTCGCAGCTGGGTCAGCCCGTGATCGGCAACCACTTCGCCCAGAATATTGGTCAGGGCTTCCGGCGGATACATTGTATGCATAAAACGCTGGTGGTCGACCGAATATTCGGTCATGCCGACGGAATCCGACAACTTAACGGTCTTTTTGCGGGTAAAGCCGCTGAATTCGGTGTCTGCCAGCGCATAAAGGATTTCCCGGGCGCGGTCGGCGCGGAAATTCGCCATCAAAACGGCATCGCCGTCGGTAATTCCCTGATAATCCCCGATAACGCAGGGAACGACAAATTCGTCGGTTACTTTGTCTGCATATGAAGCTTTGATTGCCTCATCGGCAGATGCAAAACGTTTGCCTTCCGCAAAAGCGATGTTGTTATAAGCCAATTCGACGCGATCCCAGCGTTTGTCGCGGTCCATGGCATAAAAGCGCCCTTCGATGGTGGCAATTTTAACTTCCGGCAAACCGGCGATGGATTTTTCAAAATCCGCCAGAAAATCGACTGCGGAAGAGGGCGGCGTGTCGCGCCCGTCCAAAAAGGCGTGAACCCAAACCCTGATGCCGTTTTGAGCCAGAATTTTGCATAAAGCCGCAATATGCGCCTGCGAGGAGTGAACGCCCCCCGGCGACATCAGCCCCATCACATGGGCTGCCCCGTCGTTGCTTTTGAGAGTTTTGATCATGTTGACCAGAACCGGATTCTGTGCAAAAGAACCGTCTTTAATCGCCTGGTCGATTTTGGGAAGGTCCTGCATAACCACACGGCCGGCGCCGATGTTGGTGTGTCCGACTTCCGAATTTCCCATTTGCCCTTCGGGCAGTCCGACCGCCAGGCCGTAGGTTTCAATCAGGCTGTGCGGATTGTCGTTGTACATCCGGTGCCAATTCGGCGTATGCCCCATCTCAATGGCATTATCCGGCGTCTTTGGGCTGCGATAGCCCCACCCGTCCAAAATCATCAACAATACAGGTTTTTGTGTCATTCTTTTTTCCTTCATCACTAATTCAAAACTTCTTCCTATTATATATAATAAAAGATAATTAAAAAGCACTAATTTTTATTATTTTTTTACCTTGTCGGCGCCATAATTTCTTTCCAGATTTTGGCCGGAAGCGTGCCCCCTGTAATTCCTTTCATCGGCGAGTTGTCATCGTTGCCGACCCATACCGCACAAATCAGCTCGTCGCTGTACCCCACAAACCAGGCATCGCGGTAATCCTGCGTCGTTCCGGTCTTTCCGGCCGCCAAAAACGGCAGGCGTGCCGCCCGTCCGGTCCCTTTTTCAATCACGTTCTCTAGCATCCGGGTCAGACGCTGGGCATCTTTTTCCCGAATAATCCGATTTTCAAAATCAGGTTCGTGAACATAAATCTGATAGCCGTCGCGGGTATAGATTTCCTTAATCGCATGCGGCCAGGTCGCATATCCGCCGTTGGCAAAAACAGAATAAGCCGTCGCCATGTCAATCACTTTGACTTCAAAACTGCCGAGTGAAAGGGAAGGCGTGTTGCTGATCGGGGTCGTGATTCCCAGCCGCCGGGCATTGCGGATAATTTTCCGCCGCGAAACTTTTTCGGCTAGGTTAACCGTCGCCAGATTGAGCGATTTGCTCAAGGCTTCGTCCAGCGTAACAATGCCGTGGTATTTGCGGTCATAGTTTTCCGGTTTCCAGCTGCCGATGCTCAAAGGAACGTCTTCAATTTTGTCTTTGGGCTCATAACCTTCCTGCAAAGCGGTCAGATAAACAAAAGGCTTAAAAGCCGATCCCGGCTGGCGCAAAGCTTGCGTTGCGCGGTTGAATTGGCTTTTTTCGTAATCAATGCCGCCGACCATGGCTTTGATAGCTCCGAAGCGGTCAAGAATGACTACTGCGCCGTTGGTAACGTTGCGATTGGCATAAGCTTTAACCATTTTGCGCAGGGCTTTTTCCGCCCGTTGCTGTAATTCCTGATCCAAAGTGGTGTAAACGTAAATGTCGCTGTCGCGCTCGCCGATAATATCGTTGGTTTCCCGATAAACCCAATCGGCAAAATGTTTGGCGCCTTCCACCTTATAAACCTTTTCCGGTCCCAGCCGCATTCTGAGCGCGGCATCGCGTTCGGCTTCGCTGATTTTGTTGTTGTCGACCATGTTTTGCAAAACCACGGCTGCCCGGGAGTCTGCGCGTTCTTCCGAAGCAATCGGGTTGTAACGGGAAGGGGCCTTGAGCATTCCGGCAATGATTGCCGCCTCTTTCAGGTTCAGGTCGCGGGAAGATTTTTGAAAATATTTCTGTGCCGCTGCCTCAATCCCGTAAGTTCCGGCGCCGAGATAAACCCGGTTCAGATAAAGGGTTAAAATTTGTTCTTTGCTGAATTTGTATTCCAGCCAAAAAGCCAGCAGCAGTTCCTGAACTTTCCTGCGAATGGTTTTTTGAGAGGTCAGAAACAGATTTTTTGCTACCTGCTGGGTAATGGTGCTGCCCCCTTGGGCATATCTGCCCGCAAACAGATTGGTAAGCATGGCGCGCGAAAAAGAAATGATGTCAAATCCAAAATGCGAATAAAACCGCCGGTCCTCGGTGGATACAATCGCGTCAATCACGTATTGCGGCAGCTCTTCGGTACGAATAAGTTCCGAATAAACCTGTCCAAAACTCTGAATCTCGTTGCCGTTTTCGGCAATAATTGTCGTAGACGGCTGCCGGGTGCGCGAAATGGCATCTTCTATATCGGGCATCGTCAGGTAGCAATAGCCGACATAAAGTGTTAAAAAAGCCAGCGGAATCAAAAACAAAGTTATCACCAGCGGCAAAAATTTTTTTTGTTTTCTCTGCCGATTCTTAACCCGTTGTTTTGACTCCCTTTTTCGAGTCGTTTTAGTCATTTTTTTAGATTTTGCCACGATTCCCGCCTATATGTCTCTTGCGTCGATTCGCAAATTGTTTTAAATTTATTTTCATCAATAACATATAAAGGTTAAGGGAAAATTTATGCGTCAGATTTCTGTGAATATCAGCGATGACCTGCAAAAGAAAATTGCCGGGATTGCCAAGAAAAGCCACCGCTCTTTTGAAGAATGCGTTACTCTGGCCTTAAACGAATACGCCGAAAATTTTGAAGATTTTTATAAAACCGATTTATGTTCGGTCGATAAGCTGGAGCGGGCATTTTTCCTCTCTGTCGGTGAATAAAAACCACAAAAAAACCCGGTGCTGAAACCGGGTTTTTTGTGGTTAAATTGCTTTTTGCAGCAGTTCGTCGCGACTCATCTGAAAACCGCTTTCAATCCATTCGTTTTCAAGCTGTTTGAGTGTTTCGCCGATCTTGGCGTTTTCGGCAATTCCTTGCTCGATAAGGTCGCGTCCCCGCAGCGGAAATGACGGAATTTCGCTTTTTTCAATAAAATCAAGCAGCCGGGGCAGATTGTCAATTTCGCGCTGCGCCGAAGCTGCCTCCAAAATCAGCTTGTTGGCGCAAAACTCTTTGCCGTGCCGATAAAGCAGCTTAAGCAGGCATCTTTCATCTAAAAAATCGGCCAGCGGCGGATTGTTTTCTGACCAGCTGACAAACAGCGCCCGGTCTTTTTTGGATAGCTTCAGACGGGCTGCCAAGCTTTCGGCCAGCAGAACGTCAGGCTCAAAAATAACATAAAGGCGGCGCAGCCAGCAGGGCGTAAATTTTTCTTTGTTGCATAAATCGACCAAAAACGCCAGCTTGTCATAATTTTTCGGTTCAGGCAGAATATTGTCGAGAATGCCGTTTTCTGCCATAATTTTGATAACCTTGGCCGCTTGCGGTGTCAGCAGGATTTTGCTGAGTTCATCGCGAATTCGTTCGCCGGAAAGCTGTTTAAGTCCTTCTTTGTTTTCAACACAGGCTTTCAGGGCTTTCTCGTCAATATCGCCTTTTCCGAACAATGAATAAAACCGAAAAAAACGCAAAATTCGCAAATAATCTTCCTTAATCCGCACCGTCGGACTGCCGATAAAGCGTACAATGCCGTTTTCAAGGTCGGAAATGCCGTTATAATAATCAAAAACGTTGCCTTTTTCGTCGGCATAAACCGCATTGATGGTCAAATCGCGGCGCGAAGCGTCAATTTCCCAGTCAGTCGTAAATTCCACTTCTCCGTGTCGGCCGTCTGTTTTAACATCTTTGCGCAGCGAAGTTACTTCCAGAACTTTGCCGTTAACAACCACGCCGACCGTTCCGAACTTAATGCCGATAGGCACGGTCTTAAGGCCGGATTCCTGACAGGCTTCAACCAGCTCGTCGGGGCTGAGATCGGTTGCCAGATCCAGATCCGATCCCTCAATGCCGCGCAAGGCGTTTCTTACTGCGCCGCCGACAAAACGCAAGACGCCGCCGTGGTTCTCCACCGCCCGAAACAGCCGGAAAATTTTCTTGTCAGTTACAAATTTTTCAATATCCAGATATTTGTCTTTGATCATTTCAACATCGATCCCGTTTTTTTTGGGAAGTTAACATTTTTTATATAAATTTCAAATATATTATTCACAGTTTAATTTATTTGTGGGTAGATAGGTATGAAAAAATTTTATGCAACTCTCGGATTCTTGGGATTTTTGGCTTCCAATCAGGCTCTGGCCGCCACGCCGCAGGTTTTGGGCGAATACGGCGACTGGATTGCCTATTACTATCAGGACCGCGGCGGCATTGTCTGCTATATGGCTTCCACCCCCAAAAAGGATGAAGGCAAATATACCAAACGCGGTGACATCTATACGGTGATTACCCATCGCCCTTCCGAAAAAAGCTTTGACGTTGTCAATATCAATGCCGGCTATACCTATAAGCCGGATTCCAAGGTAACCGTCAAAATCGGCAACAAAAGCTATAACCGCCTGTTTATTGACGGCGACAAGGCCTGGGCGATTGACGAGGCGGCGGATAAAGAACTGGTAACCGCCATGAAACGCGGCAGCCGGATGATTGTTACCGGTACTTCCAGCAAAGGCACCCTGACCAAAGATACCTATTCTCTTAGCGGTTTCAGTCAGGCCTATCTGGCAATTTCCGGAAAGTGCAAGAAGAAATAAGATGTCCGAAAAAATTGAACTGCTGGGGTTGAGCAAAGAAGAACTGGCTGCCGAAATTGAAAAACTGGGCGAAAAACCGTTCCGGGCTAAACAGCTCTGGCAGTGGATTTATAATCGCGGAGTCGGCGATTTTGCGGAAATGAGCAATCTTTCCAAAGATTTTCGCGAAAAGTTATCTGCCGGATATGCCGTTACCCGTCCCAAAATCGTTGCCGAGCAGGTCTCGGTTGATAAGACGCATAAGTGGCTGTTGGAGTTCTCTGACGGCCAGCGGGTAGAAATGGTCTATATTCCCGAAGAAGACCGCGGTGCTGTTTGTATTTCGACCCAGGTCGGCTGCGCGGTGGGCTGCACATTTTGCCATACCGGTTCGCAAAAACTGACCCGCAACCTGACTGCCGGCGAGATTGTCGGGCAATTTATGGTTGCCCGCGACGCTTATCACGAATGGCCAAGCCCTTCTGATGAAACCCGTTACCTGTCTAATATTGTCGTTATGGGTATGGGAGAGCCGCTGCATAATGTCGACAACGTTTTCAAAGCGCTGAAAATTATTTCCGACGGAGATGGCATTGCCATTTCCAAACGCCGGATAACGCTGTCGTCTTCCGGGATTGCTCCTCAAATCCCGTTGGTTGCTTCCGAACTCGGCGTCCGTCTGGCTATCAGCCTCCATGCCCCAAATGACGAAATCCGCTCCCGGATTATGCCGATTAATCGCAAATATGGTATTGAGGAATTGATGAAAGCTTGTCAGGAATTTCAAAAACGCGCCAGCTGGGGCAAATATATTACTTTTGAATACCTGCTGTTGAAGGATATCAACGATAGTCTGGATTGTGCGCATCAGTTGATTAACCTGATGAAAAAGTATAAAATCTTGGCCAAGTTCAATCTGATACCGTTTAACCCCTGGCCGGGATGCGGCTATGAGCCAAGTTCGCGCAATAAAGTTATGGCCTTCTCAAGGGAGTTGGAAAAAGCCGGTTTTTCGGCACCGGTAAGGGTTGCCCGCGGACAAGATATTTTGGCCGCCTGCGGACAGCTGAAATCCAAAAAAGAAGAATAAGAGCCTCTCCGCGTTTTTTCGTTAGAAAAAACGTCCAGGGATCTACGAATTAATCCTTTTTCTACACCCACAGCACACCTCCGTCGCTGACATTTATAAAAAAAATTCGCAGATTCTCTGACGATTGCTCGCGCAATCGAGGGGTGGCATATTATGGGAGCATGACAGTATGTGGAAAGAGGTCAAAGGGCTTTTATTATGTTATTTCTTTTTTCTCAAAGCTGATGTTTATTTTATAGTGGTATTT
>UQFU01000056.1 GCA_900540425.1 uncultured Alphaproteobacteria bacterium | reverse complement strand
TTTCCAAAATGTGCAATAATTTATTGTCATGCCCTAAGGAATTTTGTCAATTAATCAGGCGAAACTAAAGACAACAAGAATTATTAACCTATAACCTGCGAAAATCCCTTTTGTTTTAATCAGAACCGGAATATACTGCAACCATCGGTTTAACAATAAAGGCAAAATAAAATGCGTCCGGAAATTTTATTCCCTTTGTTCGGCGGAATTGAAAGCTTAAAAGGCGTCGGCGAACGCAGCGCCAAACTGCTTGCCGGGCTTATCGGCGGCAACAAAATCCTCGACCTGCTCTGGCACTTGCCGTCAAACCTTATCGACCGGCGATATGCGCCCCGGCTGGCACACGCTGCCCCCGGGCGGATTTGTACCGTCAAGATCAAAGTTCTTGAACACCTGCCGCCGCAAACCTCCCGCCAACCGTATAAGATTACCGCAACCGACGGCTCGGCCGAAATCACCTTGATTTTCTTTAATGCCTATGTCGACACGCTGCGACGCAACCTGCCCGAAGGCGCAGAAAGAGTTATCAGCGGCAAGCTTGAATATTTTAACAGCGGCTGGCAAATGAGCCACCCGGATTATATTGTCAAAACCTTTGACGAGATTCCGCCGATAGAAACCGTCTATCCGCTTACCGCCGGCATTTCCAATAAAATGCTCTACAAATGGCAAATACAGGCGCTGAGCCGTATTCCCGAGCTGCCGGAATGGCAAAACGAAGAATTGCTGCGCCAAAAACAATGGCCGGATTTCCGCTCGGCGCTGTTGGCGGCACACCGCCCGCAAAAGGCATCAGAACTGGAACCCGGCTCTCCCGCCCGCTGCCGGCTGGCCTATGACGAACTTCTGGCCAATCAGCTGGCCTTGGGAATCGTCCGTCAAAAGATAAAGAAACAAGCCGGAAGAGAAATTAAAGGCAATGGCCTGCTGCGTAAAAAAACATTAGAAAGCCTGCCTTTCAAACTTACCGGCGCCCAAGAACGCGTCTTGCAGGAGATATTTTCCGACCAGGGTTCGGGATTCCGGATGCTCCGCTTGTTGCAGGGAGACGTCGGTTCGGGAAAAACCATCGTTGCGCTGTTGACAATGCTTAACGCCGTCGAATGCGGAACCCAGGCAGCAATTATGGCACCGACTGAAATTCTCGCCAAGCAGCATTATGACACGATTGCTCCTCTGTGCGAAAACATCGGCATCCGCGCCGAACTCCTCACCGGCAGAATAAAAGGCAAAAACCGCAAACTCCTTCTTGACGATTTGGAAAGCGGCAAAATTGATATCCTAATCGGGACCCACGCCCTGTTTCAGGAAGAGGTCAAATTCCGCGACCTCGCCTGCGTTATTGTCGACGAACAACACCGTTTCGGCGTCCACCAGCGGCTGAGCCTGTCCAACAAAGGCAATAAAGCCGACATTCTGGTCATGACCGCCACGCCGATTCCCCGGACTTTGGTGCTGACGGCTTACGGAGACATGGAATATTCCAAAATAGACGAGGTTCCGGCCGGACGCAAACCCGTTGATACCCGGGTCGTCTCGGTTGAAAAAATCAACGAAGTCGCTGCCGGCCTGAAACGCAAATTGGAGCAAGGCTGCCGGGCCTACTGGGTCTGTCCGCTGGTCGAAGAGTCCGAAAAAATCGACTTGGCCGCCGCTCAGGAGCGCTTTGAAACCCTGCATAAAATTTTCGGCGATATTGTCGGACTGGTTCACGGAAAAATGAAAGAAAAAGAGAAAGACGAAGTTATGGAAAAGTTCAAAAACGGGCAACTCCGCCTGCTCGTCGCCACAACCGTCATTGAAGTCGGGGTCAACGTGCCGGAAGCGACCGTAATGATTATTGAACACGCCGAACGCTTTGGACTGGCTCAGCTGCACCAGCTCCGCGGCCGGATTAAACGCGGTTTTGAAGCCTCTACCTGCATTCTGATGTATTCCCATCCGTTGAGCGAAACCTCAAGGCAGCGGCTGGAAACCATGCGCCAAACCGAAGACGGTTTTCTGATTGCCGAAAAAGATTTGGAACTGCGCGGCGGCGGTGAAATTCTGGGGACCCGGCAAAGCGGCTTTGATGAATTCCACCTTGCCGATATGACTGCCCATAAAGAATTATTGGAAATCGCCCACCGTGACGCGCAAATGATTCTGAACACCGATCCCGACTTGCAAACATCTCGCGGACAGGCGCTCCGCACCCTGCTCTACCTGTTTGAACGCGACGCCGCCGTCAAAACCTATATCAGCGGCTGAGCCTAATCTTCAAACGTAATGTCGGAAACCAGGCTGCGCAACAGAACCTGATCGACAAATGCGCCTTTTTTAATATAAATATCGGTAACAACGCCGTCTTTTTCAAAGCCGCCCCAAATTTTGCGATACGACTTGTTTAGGGCTTCAATACAAGGCGTTATGGAAACAACATCGCCTTCAAGATGAGGATTCAGCGCCCCTGAATAAACACAATCGACAACCACTTCCGGCATCAGCTTATCACCGCTGCAAATAAATTGTTCATAAATTTTCGCTCCGCCGGCAATATACAAATCTTCTTCGCAATCCTTAAAGGCGCGCAGATCATTGATACAAAAATGACGTGCTTTATCAAAGAGTTCCAAGCTTTGATTTGAGCTAACAATAAAGATTTTGTCCGCCGGCAAATCCCGTTCCGGAAGGCTCTGATAAGTCTTGCGCCCCATAACAACGTCTTGTCCGGTTATTATGCGCACAAATTTCCGAACATCTGACGGCACCGACCAAGGGATTTGGGAACCGATACCGATAACATTATCTCCGACATAACGACACCAGACGGCAACTTTTGTCATACGTTTTCTCCTTTGCAAAAGAGCATAACAGAGCCAATAAAAAAAATCCAAAAACTTGCGCTTTACCCACAAATTTTCATATTATTTTGCACAAGATATCTTGAAATCAGCAGAATTTTATTTATAATAATAAATGTCAGACAACTGACTACGACACTAGAGGCGGTATGGAATAGGCTTTTTGGACCTGGGGGCAGTACCCAGCACCTCCACCAATTTCAGAATGCAGCATCTGCGCTAATCAACGCGGAAAATGTTCTAGACGACTATCATACAAGCTTTAGGGGGTGAAACAGGATAGACAGGAAGCAGTAAAGGTATTATGCTGTGTCCGGTGAGATACCACCGTTATCGGTTCAAAATAAATGAATGCTAACGATAATAACGTAGCACCTGTTGCAATCGCTGCTTAAGGCGAGCGTAACAAACGCAAATCCTCATAACTTTGGTTAGTTGTGAGTGGGGTCTGAGCCACCTAGCAACAGAACGGCTCACTTTTTTGAGTAGAAAAGGATGATGAGATGCAAGAATTTTTGAGTGAAATCAACTATGACAAACTGATTGAAAAATCACTAAAAAACGTGGTTGTTGAAGCCTTGAAAATTGCCGAAGACCAGGGGCTCCCGGGGGAGAACCATTTTTATATTACATTCAAAACCAATCACCCCGGAACCAAAATCTCCGCCCAGCTCAAAAACCAGTATCCGGAAGAAATGACTATTGTGTTGCAGCACCAATACGCCAACCTGATTGTCGAAAAAAACTATTTTTCGGTCGATTTGAGTTTTGGCGGCATTTTGCAAACCCTGACCATTCCTTTTGATGCCGTAATTTATTTTGCCGACCCGCATGCCAAATTTGGTTTAAGCTTCAATTTGAGCGAAGACCTTACCCGCAAAGAGCTGGAAGACGACGAAGAAAAACCGGCTCCGGCCAAAGTTTCCGGCGGCAACGCCACGGTTATTTCCATTGACGCCTTCCGCAAAAAATAAATGAAAAAACTCTCTGTCGTCATTGCCAATCGCCACCAAACCAGCATCTCGCTGGAAGAAGAATTTTTAGATGCACTAAAAAGCATTTCCGAAGAAAAAAAACTCAGCCTCAACCAGTTAATCACCGAAATTGATTCAATGCGCGAACATGAAAACTTATCCTCCGCCATTCGCGTTTATATCCTTCAGCACCTGCAAAACCAGTTACACTCTTGAGTCTTCTCATCTACAAAACGATATAACATTTTTTAAAATTCCCCTTGTATTTTAACGAATTTACTTAATCTTGTTTTTGCATCCGGGAGAGCCGGGTGCGGAGTGTAGTAACTCCCTGTCAGAAAAAGGACAACTCCTTTATGTGGAGCTGGGGATAAAACCATTCGCAAAGCCTTGAGCGGGGACGTTATATAGCTTACGGACTGACCCGCCGGACTGCTGAAATATTATAACAAAGACATCAAAATCAAGCTTGTCGGCCGGCAGTCATAAGAAAAGCTCCCGTTCTGGAAACGGGAGCTTTCTGCCGACAGAATTCCGGCTTATTCTTCATCGTCAGAATAATCGGCCTCATCATCAAAATCACCAGCCTCGTTGTCCAAAACCTCGTCATTGGTTTCGTCCTGAAGCAGCAACGGATCCTGATCCTCCAGCATTTCATTTTTCTTGCGGCGGCCGCGGCGTTTTTTCTGCGGCGACTTCTTTTTCATAGCATTAATTACATAATGCCCGACAATTTTATACAAATCAACCAAATGGTTGTTGTACATATGGTCACCCTCTTCAATCAGGGCAAAATCGACATCGACGTTGCGCTGCTGATTGAGCCGCTTGGCCATTGTTGCCACGCTCGGCGGCGTCACAATCTCATCGGCTCCGCCCTGAATAATCAGCCCCGAAGTCGGACACGGCGCCAAAAAAGAAAAGTCTTTTTCATTAGCCGGCGGCGAAACCGCAATAAAATTATTAATATCCGGACGGCGCATCAAAAGCTGCAAACCGATCCACGCCCCAAAGGAATACCCGGCAATCCAGCATTGTCTGGCCTCCGGATTAACCGATTGCAGCCAGTCCAAAGCCACCGTGGCGTCGGAAAGCTCACCCGGCCCGTCTTCAAACTGCCCTTGCGAACGCCCCACGCTGCGAAAGTTAAACCGTAGCACCGAAAACCCCAAATTCTGAAAACAGCTGAACAGCGTATAAACCACTTTGTTGTTCATGGTTCCGCCATATTGCGGATGCGGATGCAAAATCAAAGCAATCGGCGCTCCCGGCTTTTCACTCTGATGATAGCGGCCTTCCAGTCTGCCGGCATGCCCGTTAAATAAAACTTCTGTCATTTTTTTAACCTAAATTTAGTAACCCAAGGATTATATTAACGATAAAGTTTATATAAATTGTTAATTTTAGGGAACATAACACAAAATGAAGGCAAATTACAAGATAATTCTGCAAGACATCGATGCGGTCATCGCCCGCGATCCCGCGACCCGCAGCCGAACCGAAGCGCTGCTCTGCTCTTCGGGCGTCCATGCGATTATATTATACCGGTTCAACCACTTTCTGTGGCGCAAAAACTTCCGCCTGCTTTCCCGAGTCCTTTCGCAGATCGCGCGCTTTTTGACCGGGATTGAAATCCACCCCGGCGCTGTTATCGGACAAGGCTTCTTTATTGACCACGGCGCCGGCGTCGTTATCGGCGAAACCGCCGAAATCGGCAATAACGTAACTATGTATCACGGCGTAACGCTCGGCGGCACTTCGGCTTTCAGCGCCAAAGGCAAAAACACCGCCAAACGCCACCCCACTATCGGTGATAATGTGATTATCGGTTCCGGTGCCCAGATTTTAGGACCGATTACCATCGGGCATGATGTTAAAATCGGCTCCAACGCCGTCGTACTCAAATATGTTGCTCCCAATACGACTGTCGTCGGCGTTCCCGCCCATCCGACAGCCAAAAGCAAAAACGGGTTCTGCGCTTATGGCGTCAACAGCAAAACCCCAGACCCGATGGAAGAAGAAATCAAAGCCCTGCGCAAAGAACTTGAGCAGCTGCGTATGGAAATGAAAGAACTTAAAAAAGATGCCTAACTCACTCGGTCTGAACAAATCCCCGCAGGAAACAAAAGTCTGCGTCGCCATGTCCGGCGGTGTTGACAGTACGGCTGCCGCCTGCCTCCTGTTGCAAGAAGGTTATCAGGTCTTCGGACTGACGATGGATTTGTTGCAACCGCCTTACGCTCCTGCCGTGTCCGG
This sequence comes from uncultured Alphaproteobacteria bacterium, assembly GCA_900540425.1. Taxonomy (GTDB): domain Bacteria; phylum Pseudomonadota; class Alphaproteobacteria; order RF32; family CAG-239; genus MGBC133411. The sequence goes on along the minus strand of UQFU01000056.1, from coordinate 5,641 downwards.
CATAAAAGACGCCGGAACCGTAGCGGCCATACTCGGCATTGAACACCATTATCTCGATTATAAAACCTTATTTTCCGACCGAGTGGTCAAACCTTTTATTTGCGGTTACCTATCCGGAGAAACCCCTTCGCCCTGCATTTTGTGTAACCAACACATCAAGCTCGGCGCTTTGGCAGACAAAGCGCGGGAACTCGGCGCCGATATTATCGTAACCGGGCATTATGCCGATATCCGTTTGAGCGACAATGGCGTGGAACTGCACCGCGCCGCCGATTTGACCCGTGACCAAAGTTACTTCCTGTTTGCCGTCAGCAAAGAAAACCTGCAAATGCTGCGCTGCCCGCTGGCCGGTTATAATAAGGCTCAAACCCGCCAAATTGTCCGCAAAGCCGGACTACCGGTTTTTCAAAAACCCGACAGCCAAGACATTTGCTTTGTCGAAAACGGCAAATATGCCGAATTAATCGAACGCTTTTCGCCCCAAACCTCGCTCCCGGGAAAAATCCTCCATGTTGACGGACGTATCTTAGGAAGCCACAAAGGGCTGATTCATTATACGGTCGGACAGCGCAAAGGCTTGGGCATCGGTGGCAACGAAGGGATTTTATACGTTGTCGGCATTGATGCCGCCCATAACCGAATTATCGTCGGCCCGCACGAAAGCCTGGGGCAAACCGATGTCCTCGTCAATAATGTCAACTGGCTGGGCGAAAACCGTCCCGCAGAAATGGAGTTGCAAGTCAAACTCCGCTCCCGGCAGAGCCTTGTTCCGGCTGTCGTACGCTTTTTACCCGAAAACCGGGCAGAAGTTCGGCTCAAAGACCGTTTCTACGGCGTAGCTCCCGGACAGGGATGTTGTTTTTATGACGGAACCCGGGTTTTAGGCGGCGGTTTCATTGCCAAAAATAGTTTCGGCAATTAACATTTTTGTAACTTTGAAAAAATATAATTATATGATATAATGAACAAAACAACGTAAAAGGAGGCAACCATGGACAAGAAAATATTGAGCCTGTCGCTGTGCCTGGCAGCCGGTTTGGCCGGCAACGTTTCCGCACAGCTGCCGAGCAATCCCTGGGCGCCGCATCCTAACGATGGTTATTTTGAAAATGTACCGACCTACGATTCGACCCAAGCTCCCGAAATTCCGGAATACAATAACGGGCAAACCGGCGGCGAAGTTCTCCCCGTCGACCCTTGGGCCAGATCGCGCGACCGCAGCGGCATAAAAACCTGGCGCGGCAGCGGACGGCACGACCGCGGCCTGAATTATGTCGGGGAAGCCACCACCTACGGAACCGCCTACGGACAAGAAATGATTGCCCCCGAAGTCAACCGCCATAATATGCTGATTATGACGCAGCATCTGCGTAATCTGGGATACAAGATCCCGTCCAGCTATGACCAGAATATCAAAGATTTGCCCAGCAACTATGCCGAACAGCTCCGCGCCGCTTATGACAGCGTCGTATACGGCGACCATACCGGCGATCCGTTTGCCGGCATATCTTCGGCTTTTATCGGGCTGTTTGAAAAAAGCACCGGGCTTGATACCGAAAACTTACTGTTTAACAGCATCGACCTCTTAAATACCGACTAGGAGACCTTATCATGAAATCTGCCCGCTTCGGATTTTTATTGCTTTCCTCCGTTGTCCTGCCGTTTGCCGTTCAGGCCGGCGAGCTTCCTTTTTTGACCCCGGAAGAAGCCGTATCCATGGCCATCACGCCGCGCAACAATGTTAAAAACACGCTCCATAAAGCCGTTCCGGCAGAAGTGGCCGGCTTGAACAGAGCATTCAGTTCACGAACAACCTGGAGCAAAAGAAACCAGGTTCTCAAAGAAAATAACCTCCTCGCCTCCGCCACAACAATGAACCCCAGCGAGCCACATCCGCTGGTCGCCGACACGCCGGAAGCCGTCAGCGGCAAAATCATCAATATTTTGGACTTAAACAACCAGCCCGAAGATTTTATACACTTGCTGCAACCGCAGGAGGACGAGGAAGAAACCGCTGAAGAAAATCAGGAAAATACCGAAGAAGAAGAAAAAGAAAATAAAGAAAAAGCGGATAAGACTTCGGAAAACAACATAGAAACGGTTGCAGAAACCGCTCCGGAAACCAACAAAGGCACGGAAGAAAAAATTAAAGAAGAAGACGATGGCGTCAAACATATCTCCGTCCGCCGCCGCTTTGGACAATAAACAAAATCAGGAATAAACATGAATACCACACCCAGCATTATTCTGGTTCATCCGCAGCTTGCCGAAAATGTCGGCATGGCCGCGCGTGCCATGATGAACTGTAATTTATATGACCTGCGCCTGGTCGCCCCGCGCGAAAACCATCTTTCAGCCAAAGCCGTTTCCGCTTCCTCCGGCGCCGAAGAAATCCTGCAACAGGCCAAAATCTATGCTTCCGTTCCCGAAGCCATTGCCGATCTGCAACAGGTTTTTGCAACTACTGCCCGCCACCGTCATCAGACCAAAACCGTCTATACCGCAGAAAAAGCAGCGTCCGAAATGACATCCGGCTTGCTGCGGGGACAAAAATGCGGCTTAATGTTCGGCCCTGAACGCACAGGACTCGAGAATGACGACGTCAGCTTTTGCGATGCCATCATCAACATTCCTCTCAACCCTAAGCATTGTTCGCTCAACCTCTCACAGGCAGTCCTTTTGGTCGGATACGAATTTTACAAACAGCAGATTGACGCCCCCGCCGAACAGTTTATTACCAATGACACCGTCATTGCCGATAAACAAAAATTGCAGCACTTTTACGAATTCCTTGAAAAAGAACTGGACAACTGCCACAGTTTCAGCATTGACGAAAAGCGGCCGCGAATGCTGCGCAACCTGCGTAACATTTTTTCCCGCAACCGCCTTACCGAACAGGAACTCAATACTCTGTACGGCATTATAAATTATCTCAAGCAGCCCCGTAAAAAATAGAACTTTGCCGATTATATATTTACTAATTCTTGAGATTTATCGAATAGGATTAGGATGTTATATCATCAGAAAGGAGTTCACCGATGCAGGCTGCAGATCTGGCTCATGCCTCTCACGTCATTTTCGGAATGGACCCGATGATTCTTTCGTCGGCCATCCTGATTGTCAGCTATATTATCCTCTTCACCGAGAAACTAAACCGTGCCGTTGTCGCCCTGCTGGGTGCCGCCGTCATGATTTTTTCCGGCATTTTGAGTCAGGAAAAAGCGCTGGAAGGCATTGACTTTAACACTTTGGCGCTGCTTATCGGCATGATGACCATCGTCGGCATTTCTGAAAAATCGGGCATGTTCCAATATGTTGCCGTCTGGGCGGCTCAAAAAGTCCGGGCCAATCCGCGGGGGCTTTTGGTCGTCTTGGCTCTGGTAACCGCCGTTTTTTCCGCTCTGCTCGACAATGTAACCACGGTCTTGCTGGTTGTGCCGGTCACTTTTCAGATTACCCGCAAACTCAAAATCACCCCCTACCCTTACCTGATTGTCGAGATTTTTGCCTCCAACATCGGCGGAACAGCCACCCTCATCGGCGACCCGCCGAATATTCTGATTGGTTCCGCGCTCAACCTGTCTTTTATGGATTTTGTAAATGAGCTGACGCCGGTCGTTGCCTTCACCATGGCTGTTTTGATTCTGGTTTTTGACTTTATCTGGGGACGCCGCCTGACAACTACCGAAAAAAGCAAAGCCGCCGTCATGAAAATCAAAGCCATTGACACCATCACCGATTGGACGCTGCTCTATAAATCACTCTTTGTTCTTGGGGCGGTTATCTGCGGTTTTATTGCCGCCGAGCACCTGCATATCGCCAACGGCACTATTGCCATGTTCGGCGCCGCCGTCCTGCTTCTGCTCTACACGGCCGGAACGTCGCACAGCGAGCGTGAACACCGGGTAGAAGAGGCTTTCGGCTTGGTCGACTGGACCACGATCTTTTTCTTTGCCGGCTTGTTTGCCATTGTCTACGGGCTGGAAGAAGCCGGCGTATTGCAGGTTATGGGCAACAAATTTATCGAATACACCGACGGCAGTATTGAAAAAGCGGCTATGCTGGTCATTTGGATTTCGGCCTTCGTCTCTACCGCCATTGACAACATTCCTTTCGTTGCCACCATGATTCCGATGATTAAATCCATGGAAGAATCAATGGGCGGACGCGAAGCGATGATGCCGGTCTGGTGGGCTCTGTCGCTTGGGGCTTGTTTCGGCGGAAACGGAACGCTGATTGGCGCCTCGGCCAATGTCATTGTCGCCGGCATGGCCCAGCGTGAAGGACACCCGATCAGCTTTTTGGGCTTCCTCATCTGGTCAATCCCGACCATGCTGATAACTGTCGGAATTGCTGCGGTATACCTCCATCTCCGGCATTTTATGTAAACAAGCAAAGAACTCTGCAAAGAGTTCTTTTTTTTAACAAAGATTTAAGCAAAAGCTGTTAGCGTACAACAGGCAAAAGGATTAGTAAAAAAGGAAACCAATTATGCACGCAGCAGATTTAGCCGCGGTTCCTGAGTTAATTTGGGGAATGGACGCCAAAATACTCGCTACCGCTATTGTTATCATTTCTTATGTGGTGTTGTTTACCGAAAAGGTAAACCGCGCTATCGTTGCCTTGCTGGGCGCAGCCGTCATGATTTTTACCGGCATTTTAACCCAGGAAACCGCTCTCCAAGGAGTCGACTTTAACACGCTGGCCTTGTTAATCGGTATGATGACCATTGTCGGCATTTCTGAAAAATCGGGCATGTTCCAATACGTTGCCGTTTGGGGTGCCAAAAAAGTCCGCGCCAACCCGCGGGGGCTTTTGGTCGTTTTGGCCGCCGTAACCGCCGTATTCTCCGCTTTTTTGGACAATGTCACCACCGTTTTGCTGATTGCGCCGGTTACGTTCCAAATCACCCGCAAACTCAACATTAACCCCTATCCTTATCTGATTGTCGAGATTTTCGCCTCCAACATCGGCGGAACCGCCACCCTTATCGGCGACCCGCCGAATATTTTAATCGGTTCGTCCCTCGGCCTTTCTTTTATGGACTTCTTAAACGAGCTGGCTCCGGTTGTTACCGTTACCATGATTGTTCTTCTTTTAGCCTTTGATTTCATCTGGGGACGCCGCCTGATAACAACGGAACAAAACAAAAAAACCGTAATGGCAATCAATGAAATTGACTGTATTACCGATTGGAAACTTTTGGGCAAGTCATTGTTTGTTCTGGCAATCGTCATCTTCGGATTCATCAATGCCGAACGGTTTCATATTGCCAACGGCACTATTGCCATGGCCGGCGCCGCGGTTTTGCTCCTGCTCTACACGCTGGGCAGCAGTCACAGCGAACGCGATCATAAAGTCGAAGAAGTGTTCGGACTGGTTGACTGGACCACAATCTTTTTCTTCTCTGGCTTATTTATGATTGTTTATGGCTTGGAACAAACCGGCGTACTGGCTCTGCTCGGGCACAAGTTTGTTGAACTCACCGAAGGCAGCGTCGAAAAAACCGCAATGCTGATTATCTGGGCCTCCGCTTTTGTCTCCAGCGCCATCGACAACATTCCTTTTGTTGCCACCATGATTCCAATGATTAAATCCATGGAAGAATCAATGGGCGGACGCGAAGCGATGATGCCGGTCT
>UQFU01000055.1 GCA_900540425.1 uncultured Alphaproteobacteria bacterium | reverse complement strand
GTGTTTTTTGTTATTGGCTCCGACTGCAGGGCTCGAACCTGCGACCAATCGGTTAACAGCCGATTGCTCTACCACTGAGCTAAGTCGGAATGATGGAGGCCGGTACCGGAATTGAACCGATATAAAAGGATTTGCAGTCCTCTGCATAAGCCATTCTGCCAACCGGCCAACTTCGAATTACCTTCAACTCATTCGGTGCCTTTATATATACAGTTTTTTTTATTCTCGTCAAGAGAAATTTTCAGATTTTTTGCACATAATTTCATTTTTTTTGAATTTATAAAAAAAATCAAGCTCCTACCTTTTTCAACAAATATCCTCATCCGCAAAAAAATATTCCTCCCCCCCCCAAACCAAAAAGGTGCCCATTATCGGACACCTTTTCCATTCAGCTTTTTCAGATCGCCGGCAGCAAGCCTTTGTTTGGCGAAAAGCTCAGATACTCTCGCAACTCCGGAGAAAATGAATGAACTTGGCAATACTGAACCAAAAAACTTCGTTTGTCGGCATCATTCATAATATTCTTGAGAACACAAACTTCAAGCTCATGCTCTATAACATATAACTCCAAAGCTCGCCAGAAGTATCTGCTCATCCACATTTGAACATATGCAGAAAATTTTTTGTTCTTCAAATCATCTACGGACAAATGAGGATGCTCACCAAGCCAAGCAATATCTGCATGATCTTTCTGAATACCAATAACCAGACTTTTAAGCTCTCTATCCAACTTGGAATACTGCTCGTAGCTGAGTTTCCCAGCTTTCGCCATCACCAAGACATATTGCGTCCAAAGACTCTTTTCAAAAGTTGCTGCAACTTTCGGAGAAATCTCATCAACAACGTTTTGTACCAGCGAAACCTTAACAGCATCGGCATACAGTTCTGGCTGTTTTTCGGCAAAACCGGCTGCGGACAACAAAACGGGACAAGGAATTCCGACCCGTACCATTCTCCTGATAATATCATAAAAACGGTTTTCATCCGAATTTTGATACTTCCAGGCGATAGAACTAAGAATCCGAAAGTTCTTTTCGTTTAGCGCTTTATTTATCAAGACATTGATAAAATGAGAAAAATCCTCGGCTTTATACCAATCTTCAAAACAAAGCTTAAACACGTCTCTCGCCGCGTTGTCCCGTACCCAAGCCTGATACAGCTCATAAAAGTTTTGCAAAAACTGCAAAGACTTTCTGTTTTTTGGATACTTGTCCAAATTATTCTGAAGCAGCAGGAAATAATCTTGCTTCTGCCCGGATTCAAGATCAATATTTGTTGTCAGATACTCGAGCACTTCAGTCGTAACCGCATATTTTGATCCATAGAGTATAAAAACATGTAAAGCATCAGGTTCCAATGATTTTATAACATTAACATCAAAATCTCTTGGCTGATTTCTCATCAATGGCTCCATACAGTCTCTTGGCCAACAGTTGCAAACTTTGATAACCTGCGCCCGATTAAGCGTATACCCCTTATTCATACAAGCTTTCCGGATTGCCTCCCGAACAGCCACCTTCAAAAGAGCATCAAACTCCGCGGCATTTTGAATATCCTCACAAAATACTTCGGTCTCATAAACATTACCCAAAAACTCCAGACGAATCTCCTGGCTCCAAAGATGTTCCGGAATCTCTGAATCTTGCAACTTCACCAGCATTTTCCGCTCTTTTTCCAAATTCGGAATAAAATAAGCGGCGTACCGGTTTGACTTCTTGGTAAAACGGAACCACAGTTCCGGAAAAAGTTTCACGATTGCGGCAAACAATTTTACCGCTTTCTCAATCACTTTTGCCTTAAGGCCTTCATTCTTCGTTTTCATACAAAAAAATTTTTTAGATTAATAAAAAAATCTTAATGCGTGTTTCGCACCAAGAGCCAAAATCCTACCCTAAACACATTATGATTAACCGCAAAAGATTTCCCGTTGCCAAGAATCTGATCGGCTGACTGATAATATATCCAAAATAGTATTTTAACATTTTAATAATATCACAATTTTAACCCCCTCACAAGACTTTTTTTGGCGTTTTTGTCAAATTTAATTGATAAACAGGCCGATTTTTGGTCTTAACAAGTCAAAAAATTCTGCTTATAGTTTTTCCGAAAGGAAAAAACCCATGGAAGAATATGAAGCTCAGGTTTTAGAATGCCACCGGGCCATGGAACTGGCCATCAATGAAGAATGCAGCATTCCGCTGCTGGAACTCCGCCAACGCCTGCTCAACGAAGAAATGGAAGAACTCAACATTGAAATTGACAACCTCCTGGGCGAACTTAAAACCTCCGGAACCACCACCCGCGAAAGCCGTGCCAAAATGCTCAAGGAGCTGGCCGACCTGCAATATGTTTTGAGCGGTATGGTCGTCAGCTTAGGCTTGCCCATGCAGGAGGCTTTTGCCCGCGTTCACAAGAGCAATATGTCTAAACTGGTCAACGGCAAACCCCTGAAGCGCGCCGATGGCAAATTCTTAAAAGGCCCCAACTATCAGCCTCCTTTCCTGCAAGATATTGCTTAGAAATTCCACCCTGAAAACAACAAGCGCTTCTGAATCACGCGCCTGACACGTTGCTTTCAAAGGCATAAAAAAAGCCCCCTCTCGGGGGCCAGGGCTCTAAAACTCTCATAATCAGTCGCGCACGACTAAAACTCATGCCGTCTTCTGTGTCTTATCGCCTAAGACAAACTTAGGCTCTTTGCTGTCATTAATGACAGCTTCATCAATAATAATTTCCACAACATCTTTTTTATCCGGAATCTCATACATCAGATTCATCAGATTTTCTTCCAGGATAGCCCGCAAACCGCGCGCTCCTGTCTTACGCTCAATCGCCTTTTTGGCAATTGCACGCAAAGCCTCATCGGTAACCGTCAGTTTGACGTCCTCCATCTCAAACAAAGTGGCGTATTGTTTCAGCAGCGCATTCTTCGGCTCGGTCAAAACCTTAACTAACGCATCTTCGCTCAAATCCGACAATGTGGCAATAACCGGCATTCGCCCGACAAACTCGGGAATAAGGCCGTATTTCAACAAATCCTCGGGTTGTACGTCTTTAATGATTTCGCCGATACCGCGCTCATCCGGACCGCTGACCTTGGCCCCAAAACCAATGGAAGTTTCCTTCCCGCGCCGGGCAACGATTTTTTCCAAACCGGCAAATGCACCGCCGCAAATAAACAAAATATTGGTCGTATCAACGTGCAAAAATTCCTGCTGCGGATGTTTGCGCCCACCCTGCGGCGGAACATTGGCAACCGTTCCTTCGACAATTTTCAGCAAAGCCTGCTGCACCCCTTCGCCGGATACGTCGCGGGTAATCGACGGCCCGTCGGTTTTGCGGGTAATCTTGTCAATTTCATCAATATAAACAATGCCGCGCTGCGCTTTTTCAATATCATAATTAGCCGCCTGTACCAGCTTCAGAATAATGTTCTCCACATCTTCGCCGACATACCCGGCTTCCGTCAGCGTCGTCGCATCGGAAATCGCAAACGGCACATCAAGAATCTTCGCCAGCGTCTGAGCCAACAGCGTTTTTCCGCTTCCGGTCGAACCGATCAGAATAACATTTGACTTGGAAATATCCACGTCTTTTTGGGTCTTTTTGCTGTTCAACCGCTTATAATGGTTATAGACGGCTACCGCCAAAACCTTTTTGGCATAATCCTGCTCAATCACATATTGGTCAAGAAATTCCTTAATCTTTGACGGCGTCGGCAAATTTTGCCCGACATTGGCGCCCTCGCCGCTGTCTTTTGCCATTTCGCTCATTTCATCGGCCACAATATTAATGCAGACTTCAATACATTCGTCGCAAATATATACGCCGCGCCCGGCCACCAGTTTTTTTACTTCCGACTGGCTCTTGCCGCAAAACGAGCAATGCAGAATTTCATCATTGTTATCGGTCTTGTCTGTCATATCAACCTCATGTTTACTTAATTATTTCACTGCGGGAAACCACAATTTCATCAATCAGCCCAAACTTTTTGGCCTCTTCGGGGCTCATGAAATTATCACGGTCAACCGCCTTCTCGACCGCCGCCAGCTTCTGCCCGGTATGCTTGACGTAGATACCGTTCAACATCTTGCGCATTCTGAGGATTTCGGCCGCCTGAATCTCAATATCGGAAGCCATTCCCCTGGCTCCGCCGCTCGGCTGGTGAATCATAATCCGCGAATTGGGCAGCGAAAAACGCTTTCCGGCAGCCCCGCCGGCCAACAGCAGAGACCCCATTGAACAGGCCTGCCCGATACACATGGTATTGACATCGCAGCTGATGTACTGCATCGTGTCATACATCGAAAGCCCGGCAGTTACCACGCCGCCCGGAGAATTAATATACATATAGATGTCTTTTTTCGGATTTTCAGATTCCAAAAACAACAGCTGGGCACAAACCAAAGACGCCACCTCATCATTAACCTCACCGGTCAGAAAAACAATCCGTTCTTTCAACAAGCGGGAATAAATATCAAACGACCGCTCCCCTTTTGCAGTTTGTTCAATGACCATCGGCACCAGCGTATTGTCAAATACTTCAAAAGAATTTTTCTCAGACATCAAAACTTCCTTACAATTACAGATATCAAACTTATAATATGATAATACAATATAATCAACAAATAGTAAACAAAACCGGCGTGTCAGAAAAAAATGTTTCCTTCATAAACAATTCCGGAGGCACCAAGAAGCACCTCCGGAACCCGTAGAGAAAGAAAACACATAATAATATTTGTTACCCGAAGAATTTTCTAAATCGCAGCTCGCAGTCGCTCGCTGCGATTTAGCAATAGTAAAATAGACAAATAGTTAATTAAAAAGCGAGGACACACCTGACGTAACCATCGTCGTTGGACTTACTGCTGAGGTTGAGCACACCGCCGCTATAGGCGTTCACGTACCACGCGTCGTCGTACGTGTACTCGGACGAAGACCAATGCCGATCACCTAAATTTGTCAATCCAAGCGTTTTCAACCCCTTATTAATCATGGTATTATTGGCATAATAGCTCAAATAAGCCTCTCCGGCCGCCGGAAGATACCATTGTCCTTTCGTTTCCGAGAGAGCTTCTGGAGCATAATTATAACAATAAACCGCCGCATTAGTGCTTACATCTGTATCTGCGCCATAATGCTCTACAATAATCCGGGTGTTTTCCTTACCCTCCATATCTAACTTAGCAGCTTCCGCCGAAGAAAAATTGCGCAAAGCGGCAATATCGACCTGATCGGCGCTCCATTTCATACTTTTATTTTCCAAACTAATCATAAAACGCTTGTCACCAGACTTATAAGCCACAACCCCTACCGGCGTTTTGGAAGTCAGCCAACAAAGGCTGCAGGTTCCGTCGCTGTAATAAATACTGCCGATTTCATCGCAACTGGCATCACAAGAATAACAACGGTTGTCCTGATTATAATACCCCTCCGTACACTGACAGTTCTTAAATAGCCAGCCACAAGTTTCTCCCAATCCGCAAAGATATCCGGCTCCCGAACAAGAATACTTATAAGCGGCATTACACAGCGTTCCCTTATCATTTGTGTCATTAACTTCCATATACATCAAACACCGTGTTTTTTGCTTTTCTTGTTTGTCAGACTTTCCGCCAGAACTGACAGCGGCATTATCCTTATCCAACTGTGTTGAGGTATAATAATCTCCGGATAAGGCCTGGCTGCCGGTTTCAACCAGCCCGCGGTTAACTGCGGTCACCCGGCTCATAATCTTTTCATACTCTTCCAACGACGGCAAAAACCATTGTCCCTTAGACGTGCCTGTCGTCGTATAGTTATAACAATACCCCGGCGCATAATCCGACAACTCCGCACCATAATAACCGACCCAAGTAGAAGTTTCCGACTTACCCGAAGAAGCTTCTCCCATGCCGGAAACATCCTCGTTCATCGGCGCCCAAAGCAGCTCCGATTCGTTTAGGCTTATTACCAGTCGCGCACTCCCCTGATTCAGCGCAATCACGCCGATTGCTGTCTTGGCAGAATTATAACACGAACTGCACGTTCCGTCGCTGTAATAAATATTACCGGTGTCGCACAATGTCGAACAATTGACCTTGCACACACCATTCGACCAGTAATAGCCGGCCTCACAACCGCAGGCCTTATATTTTCCGCCGCAGCCGTTACTGGTATCCGGCAGTTCTCCCGCTCCGTCACAGCTGTATTTATAACTGCTGTTGCAAACACAGTCACTACCGTTCCAGCTTGCGCCCGCCACACAGCTGCAAGACGCATACTTGCCGCCGCACTCAATCCCTTCGCCGCCGCTGACATTCCCGTCAGCCGTGCAATCCTGCGTATACTGAGTTTGACACTTACAAGCAGAACCGTCCCAGTACTCGCCATTGCCGCAATCAGGCGTACAAGCCGAATTCTCCCAATGATACCCGGTTTCGCAAACCGGCGCGACCGTTCCGTCGTCATTATACGTCACCTCAAAGAAACAGCGGGCCTTCTTAACCGTATCCGGCGCCGTTTTACTGCCGTAATGAACGACATCTTCGCCAAACTTAACTCCCCAGGCCGTAGTCTCGTCTCTTTCGGTGGCCGTCCAATATAAACCGTCCGTAACGGGAGCGGCAGCACCCGAAATTCTGGAAAGCGTTTCCGCCAATCGGCTGCCGTTGGTATAAAAAGCCTCATGCAACTCACCGGCTCCCGGCAAATACCACTGCCCTTTTTTGGTACCGGCAGTCGTATAATTATAACAATACCCGCCGGCATGCTGACTGTTGTCCCCCGAAGCGGCGACCAAAACCGATGTGCTCTCTTTGCCGCTCCGATCTTTCAACGCATCTTCCTTCAAAGCATAATTCGTCAACGACAAATCGGAAACTGCCGTACTCCATTTCAAATCGCCGGAATCTTTTAACGCCACAACCAAACGGTGGCGGCTGTCGGCATCTCCGGTGGCAATGACGCCAATAGCCGTTTTGCCGGAAACAATTTCTCTGCTGACCGTCATATCGCTGTATAAGATTCCGCCCAAACCGCCGGCAGTACAAACGCCTGCGCTCCAATTATCATCAGCGTCCTTTTGTCCCTGCTCGCATTGTTCGGTTCCCCGACACAAACTATCTCCACATTCCGAATAATAGGTCACACCCTCCCGGATACAAGAAAGTTTTCCCGGATTTTTGCACTCCGCCGCACATTGTTCTGCCGTAATTGTCAAATTGCATTCCGGAGTGCAAAACAGCTTGTCAGCATCAAACGGGCAGCGCAAAAAACCACCCGGACAAACACTTTGGTCATACCCCAGACTTTCGCAGTCCGGCGCTGGAGTACAAGTCTGAGCTTTGGCACCGGCCGCTCCAATTAGATAGCATCCCGCCGTGCCGAACATCAATATTTTTCTTATGCCGATTTTTTTCATAACGCACCCTCCTCTAAATACAATAATACTTTTGCTCATCATACGGACAAATCAACCTGTCGCCGGCGCAATCTTCCCGCGTATAACCCAACAAATTGCAGTCCGTAATCGGAACCGTGCAATAGTTTTCGTAATCGGCCAAACACCCCAATCCGCAATATTTTTCCGAACAGGCCTCAAAACGGCACTCTGTCCCCTCCGGACAAAAAGGCAAATCACACTCATAAGCGCAGCATTCTTCATACCATATTTCATCACCGTGACGGCACTCGTCCGTACCGCTTTTATGTCCGTCAGGACAACGTTGATAACCGATACAGGGATTAACCTCCTTTTCGTACTTCATAACGTCACCACAGGCAAAACAACTGTTCCCGGCAACATACCCCTCCGGTATCTCATCTGCCTCATAATCAAACCCTTCGCATAAATTGCAACATTTTGCATACAAATTAGAATACGGGCAGACCTCCGTTTCATCACGACCGAAACCGTCGGGACAAACGGCGACATAATCCTCGCTCAAATCCTGACAGGAACGCTCATAATCAACCGAACAATTCTTATAAAGCTCCTCGCCGTTCGGACATTTTTCATCAAGATAATAAGGGACATCACACTCCGTTTCCACGTAAGCATGATCAAGACACCATTGGCGCAAATTACATTTAATATAAGAAGAATTTTCAGGACAATGCTCAATATTGGAATACTCGGGACAAATCCGCGAAGAACTGCTCTCATAACCGGCAGCCAAACAACTTTCAACGCCGCTCGGAACAAACTCCAGTTTCTTATCCACACAATCGGGTAAAAAGCAAACCGCTGCCCAAACATCAGACGGCACAGCCCAACCGGCTGCCGCAACCAGACATAAGCCTACCTTTTTCCAACCGCGCTCACGCCGGCGGAATTTTTCCAAACGCCACATAACAAAATCCTTCTCCGATAAAAAAACTAGACAAAAGTAAAAATATCTACAAAACCAGCATTTCTCCCATAAACGATTCTATACATAAGAATTATAATAATATATTTTTTTGTTTTTTGCAATAATTTAATAGCGCACCCTAAGAAAATTTGTCTAATATTTTTAAAGAACAAAAAAAAATGCCCCGACTAAACAGGGCATTTTAAACAAGCCAAAGACCGACTAATTATTCATTTGGGCATTCATATTACCCATGCCTTCCGCAACGCTCTCTTTCGCACTCTGCGCACCGTTTTTGGTTGCTTTCCAGGCATCGGCAGATGCTTCCTTGGCATTATCCGCCGCACTTTGTCCGGCATCACGGGCCTTTTCGGCAGAAGTTCTGGTATCCAAATTGTCAATACTCTTCTTCGTCGCGTCAATACCGTCTTTAACCAGCTCTTTGCTTCCGGTTCCGACATCGCTGACAACTTGCCCGACAGTAGTTTTTTCGGTAATGCTGCCTTCATATATGCCTCGGCCGATCAAATAAACAACCACAATCACAATAACATAGAATACATATTTCAAAAACGTACCCATCATACTCTCCTTTGCTTGATAAACACCTCACCTCAAGACATAATTATCAACTGCCGGATTTCAAGGGAAAACCGGACACAAAAAAGCGGCCCCTCCCGGAACCGCCCTTAATTTCGTCCTGTCGATTATTCCGCAGGCGCATCTGGTGTTGATGCTGTGGCGCTGTCCGCCGGAATAATATCCGGCAGTTCGCCGATTGCCTTTTTGCGCTTGAGCTTATTGACAAACTTAATGGAACGCTGCGCATCCCACTTCTTTTTGCCCTCTTCGCGCTGGAATATCTGCTTGTAGATTTCAATCGCCTGATCAAACTCCGACAACTTGGTCAAACAACTTGCCAACCCGTCATACAATTTGTGATGATAACGATTGTTAATCAACATCTGCGCTTTCTTATAGCACTTGAGCGCATCGTTGAACTTCATCATCTTCTGATACACAAAGCCAATACTGATCCACGCCTGAATCTCATGACTGTCAATATTCAAAATCTTGGTAAAACACTTAATCGCCGAATTATTGTCGCCCATCAGCTGATAAGTGACGCCAACGCCGTTCCAGGCCTTAATGTTGGACTTATCGCCGGACAATACTTTCTTAAAGAAAGAAATTGCGCGGTCATATTGCTTGAGTTTTTGAAGCGTAACTGCAATACTGAGCAAAGTCTGAGTATGTTTGTTGTCAATTTTCATGGCTTGTTCCAGCACATCCAACGCTTCCTTGTAAGAAAACATATGCTGCAACGCAATCGCCTTGCCGTTAAGAGCTTCCAAAGAGGTCTTGTCAATCATCACCGCTTCGTTAAAACAGTCAATAGCGTCTTTATACAGGCCGCGCATGCTCAGGGTAACGCCCTTGTTATTAAGCACCTCGACAGACTTCGGATTTAAGGCCAAAGCTTTGTCAAAACACTCCACCGCTTCCGTATAACGGCTCATTTTCTGAAAAGCAAACCCCTTGCTGTTCAGCGCCTTCCACGATTGCGGCTGTTCGGCAATCACCACGTCAAATTGTTCGATTGCCTCTCTGTACATTCCCTGATCGAGCAGCTCCTGCCCTCTTTTATATGCTCCATTTTCGTTCGATTTAACCATTTTCTCATCTCTTCTCAAATTATAGTTACAAAATAATTCTCATTAGAACTTAGCATATTTTATGATTTTGTCAAGCCTAGAGTTATAGCAACGCCCCGCAATCATACGTCTTTCAACTGCCGATAAAGCGGCAAATCCGTCCGCACTTCCAAATAGCGGCAGGAAAATTTGCGGCAAAAATTCTTAAAAGCCTTCCTCTTTTCGGCAAAATAAGCCCGGTATCCCCGGCGATATTCCTGCGGCGCACTGTCAAAAACCAGATGCCGTCCGGCATATTCCGCCATATATTCCCCGGCAGCCGGCGGATTTTCTTCCAAAATATCCAAAACGTTAATACAGGCCAGACTCGAACGCCGCGCCAGCATTGCCAGATTTTTCTGCTGTTTTTCGCTGATATCGTCAAAATCGCTGACCACAAAAACAATCGCCCGGCTTTTGAGAGTATTCTGCAATAGTTGCAAAGGCTTGTCCAAAGACGATGAAGCGGCGGGTGAGCTTTTCATTTCCATAACCCGGCGGCTGACCTCGGAAATCTTGTTCAAAAGTGCCAAAAGCCCGGCACGATGGTTTTGCGGTTTGAAAAGAGAACTGTGTTCGCCGTCAAAAACGACACAGCCGAAACGGTCTTTGTTTTCCAGCGACATCCAGCCGAGCAAAGCGGCAATCTTGGCCGCCGTTACCGTTTTAAGCTCCTTTTTGGTGCCAAACAACATCTTGGGCGACAAATCCAACAACACATATACCTCGCGGTCACGCTCTTCGGCAAACAGCTTGGTATAGGGAGAAAGCTTGCGCGCCGTAACCCGCCAGTCAATATCGCGGACATCGTCGCCAAAGGCATAGGGCCTGATTTCTTCAAATTCCATTCCCCGTCCCTTGAAAACGGACTTAACGTCTCCGGCCTGTATTGAAGTTGCCGGAACTTTATGAACATTTCGCAAATAGCGGACAAACTGGCGCTGTTCCATCAATTCTTCCGGAGTCGCATAAAGCCCCCCGCCGGAAACCTTAATCTCCGGCTTGTGAAATAATTTGGCTGCAATCTGCTTAACTTTTTTCATTGTTTAATAACCCACTGTCCAACCTTTTGTAAAAATTTGGAGTTTGAGGTTAGTAGAGTAGTTTTTAGGGCGAGAAAAACTTGAGCATAGACAAACCTATGTGAGTTTTTCGAG
This sequence comes from uncultured Alphaproteobacteria bacterium, assembly GCA_900540425.1. GTDB lineage: Bacteria > Pseudomonadota > Alphaproteobacteria > RF32 > CAG-239 > MGBC133411. The sequence goes on along the minus strand of UQFU01000055.1, from coordinate 660 downwards.
CCCCGCGAAAACTGCTCTAATAACCCAAAATACAAATTTTTACGGCAGAGGAACGGCACGCACAATCCCCCCAATCACCTCATCTGTCGTCAAACCTTCCGCCTGAGCTTCAAAGCTCAGGATAATCCTGTGCCGCAAAACATCATAAACCACAGCCTGAATGTCCTCCGGCGTTACAAAATCGCGCCCGTCCAGCCAGGCGTTGATTCGGGCGCAGCGATCAAGCGCAATAGTCGCGCGCGGGCTGGCGCCGTACAAAATCTGCCCTTTGAGTTCCGGAGCATATTTTTCGGGATGCCGCGTCGCCATAATCAGCTGCACCAAATATTCTTCTATCGATTCGCTCAAATGAACGTTATAAACTTCCTGCCGGGCTGCCTGCACGTCTTTAATGCTGAGTTTTGGCTCATTCTGCCCCTTATCGGCCCAACATTCGATATCGGCGCCGCAGGCTTCGCGGTTTTCGTTGCGTACCAGACGCAAAATTTTTCTCTCCGCCTCAGCTTCCGGCTGATCAATTCTGATATACATCAAAAAGCGGTCAAGCTGTGCTTCCGGCAGATTATAGGTCCCTTCATGCTCAATCGGGTTCTGCGTCGCCATAACCATAAACAGCTCGGGCAGCACATAGCGCTTGCCGCCGACGCTGACCTGCCGCTC
>UQFU01000054.1 GCA_900540425.1 uncultured Alphaproteobacteria bacterium | reverse complement strand
CGGTTAAGGAATCAATATTGACCTGGACTCCGGCTCGGAGGCCGGAGTGACAGATGAAAAAACAGGTCAGAGTGACAGATAAAAAAGAGGCCGGAGGGACAGATAAAAAAACAGGCTGGAGGGACAGAATAGGGGATAGGCCGGCATAGCAGAATAGGGGAAATGCTGCGCTGTGACAGGAAAGAGAAAAAGCCATGGTATGGGGCAAAGGTGTGTCTTATTTCTGTTTGTAATTTATTCTTATTAAGCTTTATTTTAGAAATAGGTGCTAAAATTATGTTCAAGTATACTTAATGAGGGACTATTGCAATGTTATATAATCTGTTATATCCGTCGGCGGAGCAGGCGGAATGGATGCAAAGCTGGCTGACCGTGCCGTCCCGGGCGGCGCTGGCTTTTTTTGCGGCTTTAGCGTTGGGGTTGTTGTTTGGCGGCCGTTTGATTGAATTTTTACATCATCATCAGAAAAAAGGACAGCCCATTCGCGAAGACGGTCCCCAGTCGCATCTTCTGACCAAAAAAGGAACGCCGACGATGGGCGGTTTGCTGATTTTGGGAACGGCAACCGCGGCAATTTTGCTGTTTGCCAGTTTGCTTAATCCGATGGTTTGGGTTTGTCTGGCAGTTATGTGGATTTATGGGGTGGTCGGTTTTGCCGATGATTATGTGAAAGTTACCAAACAGACTTCCAATGCGATGACGGCCAAGATGAAACTGTTGCTGCAATTTATGACGGCGTTGGTTTCGGTTCTGGTCATTTCTTATTATACGCCGGCGGGCAGCCGTTATTCGCTGACAATTCCCTATTTTAAAAATCTGGCGCTGAATTTGTGGCTGTTTTATGTTCCCTTTGCGATGGTGGTGATTGCCGGGGCTTCCAATGCGGTTAATCTCAGCGACGGCTTGGACGGTTTGGCAGGCGGTCTGCTGGTGGCGGCTTTTGCTTTCTTTGCATTGGCGGCTTATGTTTGCGGAACAGATGTTGCGCAGTATTTTTATGTTCGCGCGTTGCCGGGGATGGGCGAGGTTGCTGTGGTTTGTGCTGCGGTTGCCGGAGGGTGCGTCGGCTTTTTGTGGTTTAATGCCCCGCCGGCGAAGGTCTTTATGGGCGACACCGGGTCTTTGGCCTTGGGGGCTTTGCTCGGGACGGTGGCGGTAATGCTGAAGCAGGAAGTTATGCTGGCGATTGTCGGCGGGGTTTTTGTGCTGGAAGCGCTTTCGGTGATGATACAGGTTTTTTGGTTCAAGCGCACCGGGCGGCGCGTTTTTAAAATGGCGCCGATACATCATCATTTTGAACAATGCGGCTGGCCCGAGACGACGGTCGTGCTGCGTTTTTGGATTGTGGCGCTGATGTTGTTGCTGGCCGGTTTGCCGGCATTGGCAATGAGATAACGGGAGAGGGCCGAGGTGTTTACGTTTTCAAGAAACAGCCGCAGCATTTTGGGCAACTGGTGGTGGACGGTTGACAAGACGTTGCTGATGCTTATCGGCACTTTGGTTTTTATTGGCGTGTTTCTGAATTTTTCGGCCGGTCCGGCGGTGGCTAACCGTATCGGCATTGACAGCTTCCATTTCGTTAAGCGCCAGTTGGTGTTTATTCCGTTGGCCGTGGGGCTGATGCTGTTTCTTTCCATGCAGAACCTCAAGACAATCCGCCGAATTGCCATTGTCGGTTATGCGGGAACGATTTTTCTGATGATTTTGACGATGTTTTGGGGCGAAGAAATTAAGGGAGCGACCCGTTGGATCAGAATTTTCGGGTTTTCTTTGCAGCCTTCGGAATTTATTAAGCCGACTTTTGCAGTGGTGGCGGCCTGGCTGTTTGACGGGCAGAAGCGATATCAGGATTTTCCGGGGAATTTGCTTTCCATGAGTCTGTATGCTTTTACGGTCAGCCTGTTGTTGATGCAGCCTGACGTCGGTATGACGATTGTGGTTTCGGTGATTTGGCTGTTTGAGTTCTTTTTGGCCGGATTGTCGATGAAGTTTATTGCGGTTTTGGGCGTCGCTTTTGTGGGAATGATTGTCATGGCTTATTTTACTTTTGACCATGTTCACACCCGTGTCGACCAGTTTTTGGCTTCCGGCGGCGAGCTCAGTTATCAGGTCAAAAAGTCAATGGAGGCATTTCATAACGGCAGTTTGTTCGGCATGGGGCCGGGCGAGGGCGTGGTCAAGCTCAATATTCCCGATGCGCATACCGATTTTATTTTTGCGGTAGCCGCCGAAGAATACGGCATGCTTTTGTGCCTGCTGATTGTGGCGGTGTTTGCGGTGATTGTGATCCGTTCGATGCTGATTTCGCTAAAGGACAACAATCTGTTTATTATATTGTCGGCGGCGGCGCTGAGCGCCTCGTTCGGATTTCAGGGGATTATCAATATGGCTTCGACCCTGCATCTGATGCCGACCAAGGGGATGACCCTGCCGTTTATTTCTTACGGCGGTTCTTCTTTGCTGGCAACGGCGCTCGGAATGGGAATGCTGCTGGCGATTACGCGTAGAAACGTTCATGCGGAGGATAAAGATGAAACATATTAGAAAAAAAGAAAAGCCTTTGATTGTGCTGACCGCAGGGGGAACCGGCGGACATGTTTATCCGGCCGAAGCTTTGGCGGAAGAACTTTTGAAACGCGGATACCGTTTGGCGCTGATTACCGACAACCGGGGCAAGAACAATTATAAAGGCCGGCTGGGGGAAATTCCCAATTATGCGGTTTATGCGGGGGCTCTGGTCGGAAAGTCGCGGTGGTTCAAAATCAAAAGTTTGTTCAAGACTTGCGTCGGGATTATGCAGGCCGGCGTTTTTATGCTTAAGAACCGTCCGGCCTGCGTGGTCGGGTTTGGCGGCTATGCTTCTTTTCCGGCGGCAATGGCGGCAATTTTGCTGGGGCGCGATTTGGTTATTCATGAACAAAATGCAGTCATGAGCCGGACAAATCGTTTTTTGAGCAAATATGCCGAGCTGACGGCGCAGAGCTTTCGCAATGTTAAATACGCTCCCAAAAACGGACGGCAGGCGGTTACCGGAATGCCGGTGCGGCAATCGATAGCCCTTCTTGCCGGCCATGATTATCCGGAGCGGACGGCGGCGCAAAAGTTTCAGCTGATGGTTTTGGGCGGCAGCCAGGGAGCTAAGGTGTTTGCCGAGGTTATTCCGCAGGCGGTTGCCGAATTGCCGGAGAGCCAGCAGAAAAAACTGCGCATTTTTCAGCAATGCCGCGATTGCGACGTCAAGAGCCTGCAAGAAGCTTATGCGGCAACCAAAGCGGAGGTGACGGTTTCGCATTTCTTTGGCAATATGGATGAGTTGTATGCGGGAACGCATTTGATTATTTCGCGGGCCGGCGCTTCGTCGGTTTCGGAAATTGCGGTTGCCGGCGTTCCTTCAATTTTGGTGCCGCTGCCGATTGCCGCCGACGATCATCAGACGCAGAATGCCGCCGAAATCAACAAAGCCGGGGCGGGCATTGTGCTCAAACAAAAAGATTTTACCGTTCAGAAGCTTAAAGAACTGCTTGAAGATTTTATCAAAAATCCCAAAGAGCTTAAAAAAATGTCGGACAAGGCGCATAAGGTCGGGATTAAGAATGCCGCCGAACGTTTGGCCGACGCCATTGAAAAAGAAATCAGCGTCAAGTGGTGATTTAAAATATTTTTCCAGGAGGAAAGTCATGTTCAGAAAGTCAAAAAAGTGGTTTAAGGACAATTTGGTGGAGATTTTGCCGGAAGTGAAAGGGACGTATAAGAAAGACGTTCCAATGTCGAAATACACCTGGTTTGCCGTCGGGGGGCCGGCGGAGGTGATGTTTAGCCCCCATGACGAAAAAGATCTGGCGCTGTTTTTGAAAACCAAGTCTTATAACCTGCCGATTTGCGTCGTCGGCGGCGGTTCCAACCTGTTGGTGCGCGACGGCGGGATTCCGGGTGTGGTGATTAAACTGGACAGCAAATATTTTCGACGCATCATTGTCAACGAGGACAAGAGCATTACCTGTTTTGCCGGGGTGAAGAACGTGGAGCTGAAGAAGGTTATGCTGGAGCAGGAACGCGGCGGGCTGGAATTTTTGTGTTCCATTCCCGGTGTTATCGGCGGGTCGGTGAAAACGAACGCCGGCTGTTTCGGACGGTCGGTCAAAGACGTGATTCAGTCGGCAACCATTGTGAACGGAAACGGGGAGCAGGCGGTCGTCGGCGTGGAGGATTTGATGTTGTCTTATCGGAGCAGCTTTTTTCCCGACGACTGGATTATCACGTCCATAACTTTCAGAACCGAGCCGTCGTCCAGGGAGCAGATTGGCAAGATTTTGGAAGAGCAAAAGCAATACCGGATGCAGAGCCAGCCTTATAATGAGCGGACGGCGGGGTCGACTTTTAAAAATCCCGAGGGGCTGCGCGCCTGGGAGCTGATTAAAAAAGCCGGCTGCTGCGGGCTGTCCGTTAATGGGGCGAAGGTTTCGGAAAAACACTGCAATTTTCTGATTAACACCGGAAACGCAACGGCCCATGATTTGGAGACGCTGGGCGAAACGATTGTTTCAAGAGTAAAAGAAGCGACTTCGATTACTCTGGAATGGGAAGTCAAACGGATGGGGATTAGCAAATAAGCAATGTCTGAAACCCCGGAAAATAAGAGTGAGGATCAACAGCCGAAGAAAGCCTCCCAGCCTGCGGACAACAGGGTCTTTTTGCCGCGGGAGTGGCCGCAGCGGCTGCTCGGCAGTTTGTTTATCCTGGCGCTTGTCGGGGCTGCCGCATTTGTAACCGTGACGGTTAAGGAAAGTCTGGTCAGCAAGAAGTTTGAATCTTTGCAGCAGGATTTTTATGACTTTACCGACCGGCTCGGTTTTACGATTGACGAGATTGTCATTCAGGGACGCAAGCGTACCGACAAGGCTGCGTTGCTGAAAGCGATCGGGCTATCGCGCGAGGACAATATTTTTGAAGTTGATGTTTATGCCCTGCAAAGACGTTTGGAGACTTTGCCCTGGGTTCGGCAGGCGGCGGTAAAAAAGACCTTTTTGCCCAATGTTGTCAGCATTTCTCTGCGAGAAAAGGAAGTTCAGTCCTTGTGGCAGATTTCGGAGAAGTTTCATCCGATTGACGAGGACGGCAAGGTTATTGATGCCGAATATGTGCCCGACAAACCATTGCTTCTGATTGTGGGGGCCGGAGCGCCGGAAAATATCAACGGCCTGTTAAGGATTATCAAGAAAGACAAAGCGGTTTTTGAACGGGTGAAGGTTGCCAATTTTATTTCCAAGCGGCGGTGGAATCTGGTGTTGGACGATATTCGCGACGGCATAACCATTAAGCTTCCGGAGGAGAATGCGGAAGCGGCCTGGAAAAAATTGATAAAATTAAACACAACAAAGGGCATTCTTAAACGTAAATTAACTATCCTGGATTTAAGATTTAAGGGAAAAATAGGTATCAGGCTCCGCAAAACGCCGGAAAATCCCGAAATAAGACTTAATAACGGCAGGGAGCGCAATACCTGACAGAGATTGAAAAATTTTTATTGGGGGGAACAGCGTGACGCATTCTTTTAACAGACTGACGACTTTTGCGGCTTTGGATATTGGTTCGTCCAAGGTATGTTGCGTTATTGCAAAGATCAGCCGGGACGGAAGAATTAATATTGCCGGATATGGTTATAATGCCTCCAAGGGAATAAAAAACGGGATTATTACCGATATCGGGCAGGCGACGCTTTCGGTCTGCAATGCGGTAGAAACCGCAGAGCAAATGGCCAATGAGCGCATCAGCAAAATTATCGTCAATGTTTCCGGCGACAAAATCCGCAGTTCGGTTAAAGACGCGACAATCACCTTAAACAAGAACCGGCCGATTAATGAATCTGACATCAACAAGGTGATTGAAAAAGGGATTAACAAAATTAACGTGGAAGGCTGTGAGCTTATTCACTGTCTGCCAACCAATTATCGACTGAATTTTGGCGAAGAAATCAAGGATCCGCGCAATATTTTCGGAGAAAACCTGTCAGTAGACATTATGCTCGGGCTGGTTCCGGATATGATCTATCGCAATTTGGCAACGGTGATTGAAAACGCGCATCTGGAAATTGTCGGAAAGGCTTTTTCGGCTTATGCTTCCGGTTTGGCCTGTTTGGTCGATGACGAAAAGGAAATCGGGGCGACGGTGGTTGACATCGGCGGCGGCATGACCAGTATTGCCAGCTTTCGTCACGGTTTTCCGGTTTATTTCTCTTCTATTCCGGTGGGCGGAAACAATGTTACCAATGACATTGCGTTTGGACTGACGACTTCCTTTGCCCATGCCGAACGGCTGAAGACGCTTCATGGATGCGCTTTTCTGACCCGTAAGGACAGCGAGGAAACCATCAATGTTTATCCGGTCGGGGAAGAAGACGACAGCAGCATCAAACAAATCACAAAAGCCGAGCTGATCAGCATTATTACGCCGCGGATTGAAGAGATTTTTGAGTTGGTTAACCAGAAGTTGGAGGAGCAGGGGCTGAAGGACATTTCCAGCCACCGGGTAGTTTTGACCGGCGGCGGCAGCCAGCTTTCGGGCATTCGCGAAGTGGCGACCATGGTGCTTGAATAAATTAAGCAGGTGCGCATCGGTCGGCCGAAGAATATCAGCAACCTGCCGGAAATTCTTTATAATCCGGCTTATTCCACCTGTATCGGCCTGTTGTTGTTTGCGTTGAATTATACCGAGCGCAAGCCCAATAAGATTGTCAACAAGCCGGCCGGAAATTCCGGCGCCCTGGGCAAAATTCTGGGGTGGATAAAGCAAAATTTTTAGGCTTAGTTACTAAATCTTAATTTATTGCACTATATTATGTCTGATAAGTAGAAAGAATTAAATTTTGGAGTCAGTAGAACCATGTCAATCAAGTTAGCAGTGCCGGAACAAACAGTTATGCATCTTAAGCCGCGGATCTCGGTGATTGGTGTGGGCGGCGGCGGCGGCAATGCCGTTAATAATATGATTGCCCAAAATCTGGAAGGCGTTGATTTTATCGTTGCCAATACCGATGCGCAGGCTTTGGCCCATTCTTCAGCCAGCCGCAAAATCCAGCTTGGTTTGGAGACGACGCAGGGGCTTGGTGCCGGAGCGCGTCCGGAAGTCGGAAAAATGGCGGCCGAAGAAGCCAAAGACGAGATTGAAAAAGAGCTGGAAGGTGCCAATATGGTGTTTATTACTGCCGGAATGGGCGGTGGCACCGGCAGCGGCGCGGCTCCGGTCGTTGCCCGGTTGGCCAAGCAAAAGGGCATTTTGACGGTGGGCGTGGTAACCAAGCCATTTCAGTTTGAAGGCAAGAAGAGAATGGAAACTGCCGAAAACGCGGTTGAAGATTTTACCAAGGAAGTTGACAGCATTATCATTATTCCCAATCAGAATCTTTTCCGGATTGCCGATAAAAAAACAACTTTGGCCGACGCTTTTATTATGGCGGACAATGTCTTGTATGCCGGGGTTCGGTCGATTACCGACCTGATGATGATGCCGGGGCTGATTAATCTTGATTTTGCCGACATCAAGTCGATTATGGAAGACAAGGGCAAGGCGATTATGGGAACCGGCGAGGCCGAAGGCGAAGACCGGGCGGTCAAGGCGGCCGAGCAGGCTTTGTCGAATCCGCTGCTTGACGATTGTTCGATGAGGGGCGCCAAAGGGGTACTGATTAATATTACCGGCGGCCCGGACATTACGTTGTTTGAAATTGACGAAGCTGCCAGCCGGATTAAGGAAGAAGTTGACGAAGACGCCAATATTATCTTCGGGTCCAGTTATGACGAAACGCTGGCCGGAAAAATCCGAGTGTCGATAGTGGCGACCGGTATCGGCGAGAAAGGCGCTCCGGCAAAACCGAAGGCCGTTCAGAAGGCGAAAGAATATCTGGAAGAAAGTTATAATCGCGGAGAAGAATCTGTGGCTGCGGTTGCCGCGGCGGTCGAGCTGGATTCCAATTTGGAAAAGTTTTCGGCGGTGAAAGAAGATGAAGCGGCCGAAATTTCGGAAACTATCGAAAGCGCAGAGATAGTTTCGATTGAGGAAAAGCAGAACGGAGGCGTTGAGGCGGTTGCCGGGCAGGATAAGGTTCGTCATATCGAAGATTTTGATATGCTGGAAAAATCTGCCGTTATGGAGGATATGCCCAAGTCTTCGGCTTTGTTTAAGGCAATTATTAATAAGGCTGAAGATGCCAATGACGCAGCCGATTTGGCGAGTGCGTTGTCATCCAGCGAGAACGGCTTTGCTCCCAAGACCGTAATCCGGACGGTTGAAGAAGAGCCGGAGTTGTTTCCTGACCATAATCCGGCAATTTTCGCTCCGAAAAGACAAGAGGAGCCAGAAGAGCTGATTGTGGAAGATGAAGACGAGGATTATACGCCAACCCTGATTGAGCGTGTTACCGGTTTCTCTATTGCCAGACGGAACAAGAAAAAACAGAAGGAAAAAGAGGCCGGGCGCGTCCAAGAGCCGATTTCGCCCTCTTTTTCGGAAGATTATTCCGAAGATCGGATGAATCTGGATATTCCGTCATTCTTAAGAAGGAAATAACAGCCCTAAAGATTGTGTTAAAAGCTCTGCATATTGGCAGAGCTTTTTTTGTACTCGAAAATTCCCGGCTATGCGGGGGGTAGACGCTTTGTTTGTTGACAAAAATTTGCGCTTATGTTATTTTCTTTTGTAAAAATGATTATTAATTTTAAATCTTATTTTGTATGGAAACATTAAATTTTTCTTTTTGGCAGGAAATTTACAGTATTGCCATGGGCGCGATTTCCATGTTTTTGGTGATTGTGATTCATGTTTATTTCAGAGAGCTGAAGCGGTTGGGCTTAGTGCCATTATGGCTTTGGCCGTCGTTTATTGTCGGAATGCCGCTGGTGGTGTCGGTTTTGCTTATTGGCAACAGCGTTACCGGTTTTTCATTGGATGTACTTTGGTCTTTTGTCGGAAGTATGCCCATTTGCTGGGGAATTAATGAAAAGGTGTTGCGTCAGAAAATGCAGCCGTTGGTAGGACCGTTGCGCCGGAAAGCTTATTATAGTGTTTTGAAAGACGCCAATCTGCAAAGGTTTTTTTTGCAAACTGAAAATAAAGACGGGTTTGAAATATTTTTGGCTTATGGTTTGCTGGTGGAACCGGGAGAATATTTGTGGAAAGATCGTGAGGCTTTTCATGCGGATCTGCAAAATTTTCTGGACAGGAATCCCGGGCTGGCTTTATCTGACTGGAAAGTCGATCTTTTGAAAGCGTATAATTATCAGTTTCAAGGGACGTCTGTTTCCGTGCCGGCAAAGGGCTGTCCGGGAAGTGAAGGAAATATTTGTGGTTCAAAGCAGTTAGCCAATTATAACGGCCGGACTGATTATTAATTTAAATAGTATTATTGAATGGAACGGTTAATAGAATTATCGCTTAATTTGTTAATTGGCATCGGTATCGGATTTTGTATTGTTTACTTGCGTAAGCTTATTGATACGCTGGTTGAGATGAGGTTGGTTTCGGCAGGCAATGCTTTTTGGTGTTTGTCTTTAGGGATGTTTGTCTTGTCGTTAATGATAACAATTCCGCTTGTTTACTGGAAAATGCGTTTGCTGTTTCCGATTAGCCTTTTAGGCGGTTTGCCGATTGTTGTTGCGATTAATCGGCAAAGAGTGTCAGAGCAGCTGCAACCGACGATTATGCTTTTTCGGAAGTATTGTTATCGCCGCAAGATGGCGCCAAAGGCTCTGAAAAAGCATATTTCCGGTTTCAAGAGCCGGGAAGATATGGCCGATTGGCTCAAAACAGGCTGGCTTTTGCCGAACGGAGAACCGTTGTGGGGCGATTACCGCCGATTTCGGGAAGACGTGGAACGTTTTTTGGAAGAGAATTATGTTTCGGAATTTGCCGTTTGGCAGCATGAGGTTCTGAAGAGCTACGGGCTTGAACCGTTGGAGAAGCCGGAGCATGATTAAAGGAGCAGATTTTCTGCTCCTTTTTTTGTTGGGAGATCGGCTGAACGTTTATTTTGCGCAGAGTTGGCAGAACTCGTTTTTTTTGTGTTGCAGCATAGAGGCATTTTCCGGGGACAGCGCGCCGGGTTTGCGTGCAATGGCGTATTGCGGCAGCAGACGTTTGATTTCTGCGGTTGGCCGGTTCCACATCTTGGGGCGGATGCGGATTTTTTTGCCTTGGCCGGCAGAAACGCGCGCCGTAAATTCACCGCTTTCGGCGTCTTCAAATTCATTCAGGGTTAACCTGATGTTTTCCAGAGTTCCGGGAATAAGAAATTCGATAAATTCTCCGGGATTAATATAGTTGCGGATTTCAAAGACTGCGTCATCGCCCTGCCATTCGACAATCGAACCGGCGAAAAGCCAGTCGCCCAGGGTGCGGGTGTATTCATAGTTTTGGGAGACGTTCGTCAGTTTGCCGTCATGAAAGCCAAGGCAGTAGCCGCGGTTTTGCAAAGTGTAGAGGTCGTCCATGTATTGGCGGTAATCCCAATTCTGCGGCGACTTGTAATAGTCGTCGATCGCCCGGCGGTAAGCGCGGGCAACGACGCCGGTGTAGTATTCGGTTTTGTTGCGGCCTTCGACTTTGAGCGAATCGATGCCGATTTCGAGCAGTTCGTTCAGACGCGGCATCAAGCACATGTCTTTGGAGTTGAGAATATAGCCGCCGTGTTCGTCTTCAATAACCTCAAAATATTCTCCGGGACGAAACTCTTCTTCAAGCAAGAACTCAAAGGCGTCTTTGTTGTTTTCGTTGATTTCGATTTCTTTGACAGAACCGTCTTTCAGGCGCAAATGCAGTTTGTAGTGCCAGCGGCAGCAATGGGCGCATTTGCCCTGGTTGGCGCTGCGGTCGGCGAGATAATTTGAAATCAGGCAGCGGCCGGAATAAGACATGCACATGGCACCGTGCATAAAGCATTCAAGCAGAATATCCGGGCATTCGCTGCGGATTTGTTTCATTTCGGAAAAGCTTACTTCGCGTCCGAGGACACAAAGTTTGGCGCCTTGGTTCTGCCAGAATTTGACAGCGAGGGACGAGCAGATATTGGCCTGGGTCGAGACAAAACGGTTCAGCTCGGGGGCGTGTTCCCGGACATACTCAAAAACGCCGGGATCAGCAATCAAAACGCCGTCCGGTTTGAGTTCCCTCAGGGTTTCGACAAATTGCGGCAGTTTGGAGACATCGGCGTTGTGCATGAACAGATTCAGGGTGAGATAGATTTTTTTACCGCGGGCATGAATGAACTCAATGCCTTCGTGAAGGTCGTCCATTGTCATTTTGGATTGGGCGCGCAGGCACATGTCCGGCGTTCCGGCATAAACGGCATCGGCGCCGTAGAGGACGGCGGTCTTAAGTTTGGTCAGGGAGCCGGCGGGCAGAAGAAGTTCGGCATGAGACAGGGGCATGGTTCTTAATCCTCAATCGTAATGTTTGTGGTATGGACCTCGAGTTCGCCCAGCGGGGTGTCGTCGATTTTGATTTTGGCAATAAATGGCGCTTTGCTGTTGGTTTCTTCCATAATCCAAAAATAAATCGGACGGTCTTTGGTCAAGTCCCACAGCAGGTCGTCGCCTTTTTCGCCCAGTTTGTCAATGTACATGGAGCATTTGGCCGCGGTTCCCGAAAACGGGCTTTTTTCGGTTGCGGGCAGCGTGTCCTGCCCTTCGTCTTTGAAGATGACATCGTAGCGGCGTTTGCCGTCAAAAACCTGCATCCGTGCGGCGCAGAACTTGAGTTGATTGTATTGCAGCGCCAGTTTGGCCATGACCGTCTGCAGGTCGGTCGTGTCTTTGTTGTCGGCGCGTTGCTCGATTTCAACTTTTTTTTCTTTGTCGTTTTTGGCGCTGATGCGGTAAATCGGTTCGCCGCGGTTGTTATAAACCAGCTCTTTGCGGCGGGAGTTGAAGCGCGAACGGGATTTGTATTTGTAGCTGGCGGTTTCCAGGCCGTCTTTTTTGATTTTTCCGGTAGTGGCGTATTCGGCTTTGAAGGGGTAAAGGGTGTCAAAGAGGCCGTTGGTGGCTACGGTTGAACGAACGCTGTAATCTTTGGTGGTCAGCGAATAGGAAAAGCGGGTGCGGCTGGGGGGGGACACAGCCCGGGGGGCGGGAAAAGAAACCAGGC
>UQFU01000053.1 GCA_900540425.1 uncultured Alphaproteobacteria bacterium | reverse complement strand
CAGCCGGTCTGCTCTGGCAGAATCCGCAAATACTGAAGCAAGCAAAAGACAAAATCGGCGGACTGTTGGCGGCATCGGCGGCGGAAGAGCAGGTTCCGAGCGAGATTGCGGTTTTGCAACAGGAAATTTCGCAGTTGCGGGCAGAACTGGCACAGCGCAGCGTCGATACGCATAATCTTTCTAATGCCAGCTTGGAAGAACTTAATCAGAAATTTGAAAATCTGGAAAAAACAAATTTGGGAATTATTGCCGGAAAAGCCGATGCTTCAACGGTTTTGGGAATAGTATCGCGTTTGGACAAGCTGGAAGAAAAAGTTAATGTTCTGGCCCGAGTGACTGACGAAAGCGCTCTGATTCTCACGGCCGTTATGATGGTTAAGGATAGTGCGGAGCGGGGCGGCGCTTTTGAGTACGAAGCAGCCATTTTGAACCAATTGGCGCAGAATAATCTGAAAATCAAACCGGCGGTGGAAGTGATTGAAAAAATCGCGGCTTCAGGTATTAAGTCAGATGTTTTTCTGATTGGGCGTTTTGACGTTATTTATAATGAAATCACCGAACTGCAAAGGGCAGAATTTGAGAAAACCTGGAAAGACCGGGTTAACAGCAAGCTGAATGAGTTTATCAAGGTTCGTCGTACCAACAAGCAGGCACCGGAGTTTACCGGAGACAAAACCCTGAATGAAATCAAAAAGCTTGTGGACGCCGGGGATTTGGCCAGAGCCTTGGCTTTGCTCCGGCAGTCGGACAATGTGAACATTTCGGCAAAGTCGGAAGCTTTGCAGGAGTGGATCGGATGGGTAGAAAGCAAGCTTGAGTTTAATGCGGCAATTAAGCAGGTTGCCAATAATTCATTAGCGGTTATGAAAGTGAACTCTATTAAGAAGGAGATAAACAATGACTAAAAAAATTTCAACATTCGTCTTTTTGGGACTGATCTTTACGGTCATTGTGTGGATGCTGGACAAGGAAAGCGTAGCAACGGTCAACTGGCGGGATTATGAATTGGCATTGTCGGTTCCGGAACTTTTGCTGCTGTTGCTGTTTGCGGTGATTGTATGGGATGTGTTAAACCGGGTTTTCAGGAGTTTGCTCAAGCTGCAGGTTCGGGAAGTTTATAAAACATCGCTGCTGTCGAATCGTGACGGACAAGAAGATGAAACCATAGATGTTTTGGCCGGCAAAATCAGCGAAAAGATAATTATTGACCGTAAGGATTTTGACCGCTCCCTATTGCTGGTTCTGAAAGCCATGACCGCCATTACAGCCGGAGACATGACGGAAGCCAGACAGCATATCCGAACATTAAAACAGGTTATCGGCAAAGATCCGATTATTGATGTTTTGATGATGAAAATCTACAAAGGTGAAAAAAATTACGACAAAATGGAAAAACTGTCCGAAAAACTAATGAAAAATGCGGATATTCAGATTGTCGGCATGAAAGCCGCGGTGGAAGCCCAGATGGAAAAGAAAGAGTTTAAGGTGGCTCTGGCAACGGTTAACAAGGCATTTGAACTGCGACAGGATTTGTATTGGATTATTGAAAGCGCATTTGAATTGCGTGCCAAAGCCGGTGATTGGGAAGGAGCTATGCAGGTTTTGGATGCCGGCCATAAGAAAAAGATTATACCGTCGGCCAAATATAACCGTTTGCGGGCGATGGTCTTGTTTGAATGCGCCAAGCAGTACGGCGAATCGGGAGATGAGGTAAATTTCTTCAAATATGTTTCTCAGGCCATTAAGGCTGACGACACTTTGGTTCCGGCAGCTTTGGCTTTGGCGGCGTATTATAAGGCCAATGACAATCAGGTTCGGTTGGCTGAGAATGTTTTGATGAACATTTGGAAGAAAAATCCGACGGACGAGGTTGCTTATGCTTATATCAATCTGTATGATGATAAGAAAAGCAAGGAACGCCTGAAGCGTTTGGACGCTTTGATAAACTGCAATGCGCTGCGTCCTTCGCTGAACAATCGTTTAGCGGCGGAAATCAGTATTGAGGGCGGTTATTGGAGCAGGGCAAAATCGGAAATAGAGATGTTTTTGATTAATAATCCCTGCACCAAAAGAGTCTGCGGTATGATTGCCGAAATTGAAGACAAGTTTAATAAAGACAAGAAAGAAGCCAAGGCTTGGCGCAACCGGATTGACAGCTGTGCGGAAGATTCACTTTGGGTTTGTTCTGCCTGCGGGGCAAAGTCGGAAGAATGGCATTCAGTTTGTCCGCAATGTAAAGCTTTTGGTCAAGATGAGTGGCATTTGTATGTTGAGCATCAGCAGAACGAGGTTGTGGAAGAAATTGACGACGAGGAAGAAGAGGACTGATCATGACTGATGCGGAACTGAAAAGAGTATGGCTGGACAATTACCGGGCGGTGCCGACGGCTCTTCAGGATATTAAAAAAGTCGAGGCGGTGGCGACGGCTTTTAATACCAATATTGACGCGGTTTTGAAAATTTCAGGAAAAAGAATTGCTGAGCTGGCCAGAAAGCTGCAAATGTCGTGGGAGGAGCTGCATCAGATTAAGAGAACAAAAATTTCAAAACCGGCAGACGTCATAAAGGGGCTGCTGAAATGTTTTGAAAAAGGGATTGCCGAAGAGTGGATTACCGAAGACATCCGAGTGTATAACTGGATGATGGAAGAAATCGGTTATGAGCGGCTGCAGATGGGCGGACAGGGCGGCATTGTGGCCAATGCGCTGGCAGCTTGCGGCGTTCAAAAAGTTTATGCTCATGCGAATTCTTTGCCGGAAAAACAGGCCGAACAGTTTTTGAAACTGAACAATTTATGTTCGTTTGATGAGAACGGGGTTGAAAAGCCTGCTTTTAAGATTAACCGAAGCAACGATATTCCGTTGATTCATTGGATTTTGGAATTTGATAAGGGCGATGTGGTTGAAATAGGCGGGCAGCGTGCGGTTTGTCCGAAGTCTAACCGTTTTATTGCAACTTATGATCCGCTGAATTTGAGTTTGACGATTGATGAAGCATTTGTCCGGGATATTGAGAATCAAAAGCTGAATTTTGTGGTTTTGTCAGGATTTCATGCCCTGACCAAAAATTCCGGCGGTTTGCGTCTGCTGAATAAGGCTTTGCCGGTTATTGAGGCCTGGCGCCAACATTGTCCGGGATGTTTTATCCATTTGGAACTGGCGTCGACACAAGACGTTGCCGTCAGAAAAGCCATTCTTAACAAAATTGCGCCGCTGGTTGATTCAATAGGGGTTAATGAACGAGAGGCGATTGACGTTTTGGAAGTTATCGGCGAAGAAGAACTGGCAAAAAAATGCGAACAGAACAGCAACAGCGTCAATTTGTTTGAGGGATTGCTGCGGATTAAGGAAAAGACAAAATGTCCACGGATTCAGCTGCATATGTTTGGTTTGTATATTACAATTCAAAACAAATATTTCAAAATTACGCCGGAGAACAATCGCAAGGGAATGATGCTGGCGGCTTCCGTAGCAGCCCATAAGGCTAAGGTCGGCAATATCGACAACTGCGGTACGGAACCGTTATGGTCGCTGAGCCGGGAAGTTTCTGAGGTTGGGATTAACGAATTGCGGGCTTTGGTAAAATATATGAAGCGTCCGAACATGATGGGCAGCGGCATAACCGAATATGCCGGTTTTGAAGTGATTGTGGTGCCGACGATTTTGGTGGACGAGCCTGTTACATTGGTTGGCATGGGTGATACGATTTCATCTATTTCTCTTGTGGGCAGCTATGAGGAAAAAAAGCCCCGGGGTGCGGAAACTCATTCTTGAGAAATTTTTTGCAATAATTGATAGAAAAGAACCGGAAAATTCCGGTTTCTTTTTTGGCAACAAGGATGCGTCTTGTTGATTTTGCTTGCAAATCGGAAGATTACCTGTATATATATATCAAGATTTGTTAAAGGAGATAAAGTTATGGGTGAGAAAAAAGAACCATCACAGCGTCAGTTGCGGGTCGGGCAGGAAGTTAAAAAAGTTTTGGCCAAGATGATTGAAAAAGGCGAGATTCGCAATTTGGAGGGAATCAACGCTTTGGTTACCCTTACGGAAGTGCGGGTTTCTCCTGATTTGAAATATGCGTCGGTATATTTGATGACCAGCAACGGCGACAGTCTCGAGGAGGTTTTGAACGGTTTGCAGCTGGCTGCGAATTATTTGCGCAAGCAGGTCGGGGCCCAGTTGCAGCTTCGTTACAGCCCGGAATTGGTTTTTAAGGCGGATAAGAGTTTTGAACGGGTTGATCAGATAGAAAAGCTGTTGCGGGACCCAAAGGTTCAACGTGATTTGAATGCGGAATAAACATACAAGAAAGATTGTTTGGAACGCCGGCAAACTAAAGAGTTTTTGCTTAAATTAGTATGAATTTTAAATTAGTTTGTTATGAAAAGTATTATTAAAGAATTTGCCTCTGTTTGCAATCGGGGCTGTTTTTTTTCCATGGTTTTAGGGAGATGCAAGGTAACATCGGCCGGTTACGGTTGGTGTAAAATCAGCTATTGTCCCAAGAAAGGGCGGGAAAGAGTCATTGCCGCCGATGTTAGTGCCAAGACGGTTTTTTATTGCCATAAGCATATTTTTTATGCAAAAGGCAAAGATGAGTGGTTTGCCGTCAATATTTCTGATGGCGGCGGGAAGCTGATTGGTTTGGGGCAAAGGTTGTCTGCCGATAATCCGGCTTTCGTCCGCAAGGCCGGAGAAGAATTTATCCTTGGCTTTTTTAACGGAGGAGGAAAATTTTGCCGGAAAATTTATTCATCAATTGGTTGGGATAAAAAGTTGAAAATCAGATATTTGCTTTGCCAATTGAAAGACGGCCGTTTTGATATTTATAAGACTGATGATGCGCAATTCTGTCTGCATAAACAGGATGGGGATTTCTATGAAACGCTGGTTTTGAAAACAGATCAACAAAACCGGACGTTCGAATTTCGAAACGGGGGATTTTATGAGGTTGATTTACGCAGGATGAAACAGAGAATCAATGATTGGGTGCGGCAAAAAAGAGATTGGGCGACTAATAGATTGGGAAGCCTTTGGTGAGCCTGGTTTCCGTGGCGGAAAGCGATGGATTTTATTTAAAAGTTTTTGTTGACTTTTGTCTAAAAATGTGATTTACTTTTGGTTCAAAGTAAAAAATTGTTAAATTATATATAATATGGCCGAAAAAAAGTTGAACATTGCGTACTACAATGGGGTATGGGTGTTATTGGAAGGCTTGACGGTCCATAGACTGGGAACCAAATACGAAAAATCAGGGAATTACATTGTCGGTACTAATCCGGACGGAACCCGGTTTGCAGTTTATGTCGGCGGCGAAAAAATTCGTAAATACGGCGTATTTACCAAGTTTTTTCCGGTTGGCGAGGACCGTATGGCAGTTTGGGAAATTGACGGCAAATGGAAGCTGTATACCCGAACCGGCGTTAAGGTTATCCTTGGGGATATGGTAGACGAAAGCGGCAGGTTTTTCGTTTATAAATGTCCTGAAGGTGTTAAATTCTCTCGGATAGAAGGCACGCGTTTAACAATAATGTGGTGCAAAGGCTATCGGCGGGGATTAAACAAGAGCATCACGCTGTATTATTTTGACGGGATGTCAGAATTAATAGCGGTGTAATTTGCAAAAACCGGGCTTACTTTAGGTAAGCCCCGTTTTTTTTGTTCTTTATTTTGGGGTAGACAAGAATGCTGCCGGAAAGTATAGTCAAGAAAAAAAACAAAAAGAGGGATTGATGAGGCATAAAAAAGGCAATGATGTTCATGGCTGGCTGGTTGTTGATAAACCGGCGGGAATGGGGTCGACAGACGTGGTGAATTTGACCCGGAGATTGTTTAATGCCAAGAAAAACGGCCATACCGGAACTTTGGATCCGTTTGCGACCGGGGTTCTGCCGATTGCTTTTGGAGAAGCGACAAAACTGATTCCTCAGGTAATGGACCGCGAAAAAGAATATGAGTTTGTGGTTTGCTGGGGAAAAAAGACTGACAGCGGCGATACTGAAGGCAAAGTCATTGCAGTTTGCGACAAGATACCGTCCCGGGAAGAAATTTTGCAGGCTGTTCCGACGTTTATTGGCGAGATTACCCAGGTGCCTCCGTCCTATTCGGCGATAAAAATTAACGGCCGGCGGGCGTATGATCTGGCTCGCAAGGGTGAGGAAGTCAGAATTCCGGAACGAATCGTAACAATTTATGATTTGGAGTTTTTGGAAGAACTGCCGGTTGGGCGAGCCCGTTTTCGGGTGCGCTGTTCAAAAGGGACATATGTGCGTACGCTGGGCATGGATTTGGCCGAAAAACTCGGAACCTTGGGGTATTTGGAAGAACTGCGGCGGACAAAATGCGGTTTTTTTTCAATTAAGGATACGATTTTACTGGAAAGTTTGAAAAAAGTAGTGCATAGTGAGGATCTGGAAAAATTTTTGCTTCCGTTATTAACTTCTCTGCGCGACATCGCGGTTATAGCTTTATCGGAAGCGGATGCCGGAAAACTCAGGCTGGGCCAGTCAGTTTCTCCTAGGTCATATGATGTAAGTCATTTATGCGGGAAAGAAGCGGCTGCCGTTTATAACGGAGAGTTGACGGCGATTGTACGAATCGATGAGCGAAAAATTGCTCCGGTTCGGGTATTTAACTACTAACATACAAGGAAGATAAAAGATGTCGATTTCTAATGAAAAGAAACAGGAACTGATTAAAGCTTATGGCTTGAAGCCGAATGATACCGGTTCTCCGGAAGTTCAGATTGCAATCTGGACCTATCGGATTAACAGCCTGATTGAACATTTTAATGTTCATAAGAAAGATTTGCACTCCCGTTTGGGTTTGATGAAGATGGTCAGCAAACGCCGCCACCTTCTTGACCACCTCAAAGCGACCAGCGAGAGCAGATATCAGGATATTATTAAGAAGTTAGATCTTCGTAAATAATTTCAGGTTGTTTTTATGCTGCATCTAAAGCGATTTTATACTATCTCGGAAAGTCTGCGTATTTCTTTATGCTGTAAGGCTTTTTTAGGTGTTGAAACTCGTTTTAGCGGTTTGACGGAAAACAATTTGAGTAAAATGGTTTTATAGCCATTCGGGGGGTGCGGGGCAATAGGGCTCCGCATTCCTTTTAAAATCCTCGGAAAGGTTCCGGGGTGAGGATGAATGAATAGATAGGTTATTGAATTGAAAGGTAAAAAAGTATGATCGATTTTAAAGTGTCCAGAAAAGAAATGGAATGGGGCGGACGCAAGTTAGTCCTGGAAACAGGAAAAATGGCCAGACAGGCAACAGGCGCAGTTGTGGCGACTTATGGAGAAACGGAAGTAATTGCTACGGTTGTGGCTGCAAAAGAGGCAAAAGCCGATCAGGATTTTTTCCCTTTGACCGTTAACTATCAGGAAAAGTATTATGCAACCGGTAAAGTTCCGGGCGGTTTCATGAAGAGAGAAGGCAAACCTTCCGAGCGCGAAGTTTTGATTTCGCGCCTGATTGACCGGCCGATCCGCCCGTTGTTTCCGGATGCTTTCAAAAATGAAGTGCAGATTATTTGTACGGTTTTGAGCCATGACCAGGAAACGGATTCTGATATTGTTTCGATGATTGCCGCTTCGGCTGCGTTGGCGATTTCCGGCATTCCGTTTATGGGACCTATTGGGGCAGCCAAAGTCGGTTATAAGAACGGGCAGTATATCTTGAACCCGACGATTGAACAAATGAAAGATACGGATCTTGAATTGACCGTTGCCGGTACGTCGGAAGGCGTTTTGATGGTTGAATCCGAAGCACAGGAACTTTCGGAAGAAGTGATGCTGGGTGCAGTTATGTTCGGTTTTGACAGCTTCCAGCCGGTTATCAAAATGATTAAGGATCTGCAGGCGGAAGCCGGGAAGGAACCTTGGGAATCTCCGGTGTTTCCGAAAGAGTTTGATGAACTGTATGCCCGGGTCGAGAAAGAATTCCGCGGCAAGTTTGAAGAAGCTTTCAAAGAAACGGACAAGTTGAAACGCGGTACTTTGGTCGGACAGGCTTCCGAAGAAGTTAAAGCGACCATTGATCCGGAAAATGAAGTTGAAATGCGTTATGTCGGCGATGTGATTGAAAAACTGATGCACACCGTTGTTCGCGAAAAGGTTTTGACGACCGGTCATCGTATTGATGGTCGTGACACTAAGACCGTCCGTCCGATTCAATGTGAGGTTGACGTTTTGCCGAGAGCTCACGGTTCTGCTTTATTTACCCGCGGCGAGACGCAGGCTTTAGTGGTTACGACCCTTGGCACCGGCGAGGACGCACAGATTGTAGACGGTCTGATGGCCGAATATAAAGAAGACTTTATGTTGAACTATAATTTCCCGCCGTTTTCAGTCGGCGAGTGCGGCCGTCTCGGTTCTCCGGGGCGTCGTGAGATCGGCCACGGAAAGCTGGCTTGGCGCGCAATTCATCCGATGATGCCGAAAAATAAGGATACTTTCCCTTATACGGTTCGGGTGGTTTCGGAAATTATGGAATCAAACGGTTCTTCTTCGATGGCAACCGTTTGCGGAACCTGCATGTCTTTGATGGCGGCAGGTGTGCCGATGGCTAAACCGGTTGCCGGCATTGCAATGGGGTTGATTAAGGAAGATGACGGCCGGGTTGCCGTTTTGACCGATATTCTCGGCGATGAGGATCACCTCGGCGATATGGACTTTAAGGTTGCCGGTACAAAAGACGGCGTTACCGCTCTGCAGATGGATATTAAGATTACTTCCATTACCAAAGAGATTATGCAGACGGCTTTGGCACAGGCTCATGAAGGCCGGATTCATATTCTGGGCGAGATGGCAAAAGCAATTTCGGAACCGCGTCCGAATGTTTCGCCTTTGGCTCCGGGGATTGTGGCGATTAAGATTCCGGTTGATAAAATTCGCGAGGTTATCGGTACCGGCGGCAAGGTTATTCGCGAGATTGTCGAAAAGACCAACACCAAAATTGATATCAGCGATGACGGCGTTATTAAGATTGCATCCATGAAAAAAGAAGACGGCGATGCCGCTCTGGAGTGGATTATGGGAATCGTGGCCGAGCCCGAAGAAGGCAAGATTTATCACGGCGTCGTTACCAAAATTATGGATTTTGGTGCTTTTGTCCGCTTTTTGGGAACAACTGAAGGGTTGGTTCATATTTCTGAGGTTAAGAATGAACGGATTGCTTCGGTTTCCGATTTCTACAAGGAAGGCGACAGCATGTGGGTCAAATGTCTGGGAACCGATAATCGCGGCAAGATCAAACTGTCGGCCAAGCGGGTTAATCAGGAGACCGGCGAAGATCTCGAGAAATAAGCCGGATATCTTATTTTTGAAAAGCACCCCAATCGGGGTGCTTTTTCGTTGTTGACTTCGGAAATGTTGTTGTCTATAATTTGTCCAATTAAAGATTATTATATGTTGTACAATTTTAAAAATAAATTTTATGGAACATTTATTTGAATTCGTTTTCGGTTTCAATACCGGCGTGTTGTTATTCCGATTGGTTGTAATTTTCAGGTTATGGTGCCGCCGAACGGTTGGTTGCAGGGAATATAACATTCGTTTGCGCTATTCGCGAATGACGGTTAATACTCTGGTGATTTTTCTTTCAAGCGGTTATTGCGTTTATTTGTTTACGATGGGCGCAATCATTTCGCAAAAAGTAATAATTGGCTGTGGTTGGATTCCGGGGCTGATTCTGCTTTTGTCCGTTAGTGAAGGTTGGTTGCGGAGACGTTGGCTGAATATGTACTGCAAGAGCTATCGGTTCCGGGATGACAGTTTTCGGTTTTTTCCGGAATATTCTGCTGAACAGAATACGGAAAAATATTTGTACGGTGATGTCATTATCAATCATGAGCGAATTGTCCGGGGTGTAATCAGAAACAGCAAGGAAATCAGAAAACAGCTGCGAATGATGAAGAAATTGGAGGTTTGTTTTAGGAAAGGGCGTTTTTATGCCCGTTGTCAGAAACCGCAAAAGGTGGAATTTGTTAAACCCGATAATAAATGAATGTTATGGAATTTTTAGTTATTTTGTTTGGCGCTTTGTTTGTGTACTATCTGGGGATAGTGGTTTATCATCTGATCAGCAAAGTCGTTTATGTTAAGGAAGCTTATGTACGCTCTTTTTTCCGAAACATGCTGTTTGGGTGCGTTATGGCCTCAATCGGAATTTTGGCCGGCGTTTTTGCCTTTAACACTCATTATTCTTCTCCGACAATGGGAAAGTGGGTTTTATTGGTTTTTCCGTTCGGGATTTTAATTTTGGCATTGATTGCAATTGATGCGGCGGTTAAGAAACGGAATTGGAAAAAATATACGTTAGCCAAGTTTGCCGGTGGTGCTTTGTATGATTTTGAAGCCCAATACAAGGCGGATAATTTTATTTTCGGCCGAATTTATTGGGACCGGAAAAAAAATGAACAGTGTTTTTGCCAAGCTTACCTGGAGGTTGGGCCGGAACATTTGTTGGTTAAAGGAAAAAATTACAAAGTTAAGTTCAGCAGCGATTACTGCCTGCCAAAGGTGAATGATTTGGGCTGTAATTTGGTTGTAGAAGCGTAATTGCTTTGTTGAGAACCCTTCTTTCTTTAGCGAAAGGAGGGTTTTTTCTTGACTGGGGATAACAGGGTTTTATACTGACAGCAAATTAAGTACAATTATTAAATTTTTAAGCTTATGTTTGATTTTACTATTTTGTATTGGATTCCGTTGTTAATCGTGATCTGGTGGCTGATTTCAAAAGGTTCAAAGGCGGCAAGCCTTCAGAAGGTTTGGGCCAACGATATTCATTTTGAAGGAAATGAGATTGTCTGCCGGCTGGTTGTTGGCGGCAAGCGGATGGATGGCGTTATTGAAGATGTTTTGTCGTTTAATATGAGTGAGTTAATCAAAAACGGCAAAATCAAGCCTTTCTCCGCTATGTGTTTGTTACAGCGTCAGTATGACGATAATCATGCGTCATTGACGATGAGTGATGAGGACAATTTGGTTGTTTTCAGTTCGATTCGGGCGCAAAAAACTAATAACGGTCGGATAATTTATGTTGGAAGCTTTCATTTTGAAGGACGGGAATGTTTCGGTTATGTCGAGTCTCTTCCGACGGAGGCAATGGAAAAAGCCGTTCAGCAAAAAAATTGCGATTCGGAACTGTTTATTCAATGCATCAATTTGGTTTTTGAAGAAGCTGATCCGATTTGGGGGCAAAGATTAGTCCCGATAATGCGAGTCGCCAATCCAAAAACGAATCGAAACTAAAAAAATTGCGCTTTCTCGAATCGAAAGCGCTTTTTTTTAACACAAAATTAAGGAATCGAATCGTAGAATCTGTTCATAAATTAAAAATTATCTTAATTATGAAAGCATTATTCTCACCTCAATTATTGATTCATTTGTTCATTCGTTTTATTCGGATGAGAAAATACAGGGTGTTTGCTAAGAAACTTGAAAAGTGTCCGATTATTTGCGATGCAGACATTGTTTCGGTGCAGGAGTCTTCCACCCTTAAAATTGAGGTTGCTTTCCGGTATAATGACGAAGAAATGTCCGGACATTTCTTTGCATTATCCCCGAAGGAACCTTATCGCCCCGGACAGAAGCTTAAGCTGGATATTAAATTTCTGTTTCCGAACGAGCAGCTTATTGTCTGCGATATACTGGCTGCGGCATAGCTTGGGATATGCAGCAGGCTGGTATCTGAATTTGTTTTTAAGCTTAAAATCCAAAAAGGGTTCGTCTGCAAGGATCGAACCTTTTTTATTTTAAATTATTGACATTTCTCTATAAAGTTTTAATCTCTAAACAGTTAAATTTATAATTTGTTAATTGATATGAGAATAATTATTGTTATTGGCGTTTTTGTTGTTTTAGCGATGTGTGTCGCCGCCTATGCTGCTTATCGGCATGATTACTGGAAACAGCGGGATTTTGAAGAAAAGTTAAAATCTCAAAAGTATAAACAATCTAAAATCAAAGTCTGATGGGAAATTTTTGGTTAGGGTTTGTTGCTGCCCTGTTTCTGGTTTGGTTTGCCTATAAGGTTTATGAGTTATTGAAGCAAAAGCTCGGGGGAAACCGTTGGTATCGTGTTGTTGATGTGCAACCGTCTTCAATGCCGGGGTATTGGAATGTAGAATTTATGCTGGCGGATCATCATGTATTCGGCTATTGCAAAAAACAGCCGCCGCAAGAGGTCAATCCGCGGGAACTGATGGTACGCATCAAGCATTTTAACAGTAAAAACGGTTTATACCACCTGCATTGGGAGGTTATTCCGAAAGCCGAAAAAGAAAGAAAAGACCTGGGGTTTTAACCCCGGGTTTTTTTGT
>UQFU01000052.1 GCA_900540425.1 uncultured Alphaproteobacteria bacterium | reverse complement strand
GGCTCAGAACGCAGGCAGCCGGCGACAGCATCAAGAGCATCGTCATGGACGGCTCCGTCATAGCTCCATTCCCTCATTTCGGCGATGAAACCGGTTGCAAAAACGCGCTGATGGACATTCAGCGCCCGGGCAGCCAAAGGCACTTCAAAAGCTTCAAGAATCCGCTTTTGTTTGTTTTCGGACGAATACATTTCCAACACCGCGGACTTCAAACGGCGCTTTTGCAGCTCCTGGCGCAAGATGCCGGGAAGGAAACGCCCCAAGCCGTTGATTTCCAAGCGCACCGACGGCAAACGGTTCCGCTCCAGGAAATCGGCGACCCGGCGACATTGCTCCGCGGCAGCATTTTCCGCAGTATCAACCCGGATATATTCCAGATCATGCAGCCAGTAATGTCCTTCTTCATCGCTGAAGACGCAGGCAATGACACTGTTATCGCCGCCGTTGCCAAAAGCAGGATCCCACCAGCAGGAGGCCGAAAGCATTTTGGTTTCGCCGATTTTTAAGAATTCGCGTTCATTGGCGCATATCACTTCAATTTCGCCATAATACGGGTTAAGCAGATCGGGATTGAGGACGCAACCTTGAGCGTTTACCGGCCGGAGCATCATCTGCGAAAGAAATTTGCTTTCTCCGGAACGGGCGCGGACAGAAGCGATTTTTTCCATTGAAAAACGTTCCGGCCAGGCGCTATCGCCGTTTTTGTTCAGAATCGGCAATTCCAGTTTTTCAAATCCGAGCAAAAAGGGCTCGATTTCAGGTTTGTCGGCATCGTACGCATTTTGATAAATTGTATAATAAGTATGCGGCGTACCGATATAGAGCTGCATTCCCGAAGGCGTCAGGATATAATCCAGTTCGCCCAGCTTTTCTCTCATCTCCCGGCGTTTGAGAGCCGTATCGCAATTTTTTGGAACCTCAACATCGTCACAAATAATAATATCGGCGCGAAGACCGGTGATATTGGCGCCCAGGCCTTTGGCCAACATCGACGGGTCGCGGAGTTCCATATTGCGATTAACGGTAAACTGGTCCGATGCCCATTGGTCCTGGCGGGCGGGCTTGAGCCCCAAGGTCAGCGGATGTTGTTCAATAATCCTTTTGACGTTCCGCACCATCTTTTTGGCCAGGGCATGGTCGGCAGCAATAACCAAAATCCGCAGCGAAGGGCGGGAATATAAAATCCAGGCGCAAAACAATCCGACAATCGTCGATTTTCCGGAGTTGCGAAACGCCATCAGCAATGCCTGGCGGCGGGTCTCCGAACTCCAAATTCCGGACAGCCAACGGGCGATTTTTTTCTGATGTTTCGGAACGCCCATTCCCTGCAAGCGGAACCAAACATATACAAATTCAAAAAAATCAATCATCATCTTCAAATCCGTCAATCTCATTTCGGGCTTCCCGAAGCAATGCCTCAATGTCAGGCATCGTTCCCGAATCCGGCGCCGGTTTTTCGTCTTCGGTCCAGCGGGCGAGCTTGAGCAAAGTTTCGGCATGCACGACCGCAGACTTGCAGGCCGAATGGTGAGCGCTGAAACCTTTGGCATCATCGGGAACCGGTTGTTCCGAAAACGTTTCGTAACTGGCAATAACTTCCGATATTTTTTCGGGAAGCGTCTTTTTGAGGCGGGTTTTTAAGGCGGCGAGCGTTTTTATTTTTTTGGTAACCATTTTAAAAACCTCAATAAAAAAAATTCGCAAAATGGACAACCGTTTTACGAACTCATTTATTTTTGACACACTACGAGCAAGTGACATTTAGGGGTGTAGCATAAGTTTCTCAAAATGTCAAGATATTTTTCCTACTATTTTTAATTTTTTTATATAGTTGATATGGTGTAAAAATAGAAAAATCATGCAATCCGAGAACTCTCTTGACAAACTCAACACAGGTAAAGGCCATGAACGGGGCGCATTTCAGAGGAGCCGGCCTGACATGAACCCGGCACAAAGTTATGCCCCGGTGCATCGAAAAATTGTGGACAAACTCTTCCGAATCGCAATCTGTGTATAAAGTGACATCAATCTGATTTGATTTCGGATTCAGCAAGACAACCGCATGCCGTTCTTTGGAAACCAGCAACAGATAACAATGCCGAAACCCTGGCTTTAGAAACCGGAGCCACCAGAGGGCCGTTACATTTTCAAACACCACGTAGACTTCGCTGAATCCCAGCAGCGCTTCCCAGCCTATTTGCATTGCCGTCCTCCTTATTCCAAGATTCCCTGCTGCCGCAGCCTGGCGTCAAAGCAGCGTATTGCCTCTTCCCAAAGTCTGATTTCACTGCGTTTGGCCCGGCGGTCATAATACGGGGGAATCTGATATTTTCCCCAACGGCTCATCACCCGCAAATGGCGATTTGTAATATGGTCCTGAAAGTGCATTTTTTTCAGAATCATATAGATATCGCCGATTTCACAGGGCCGCATTTTGCCCGGAAAATCGGTTCGCGAACGGAGCCCTCCGACAGAACACTCAATGATATTGCAAAACCAAAACCAAACTTCTTCGGCATTGTCAAACGGCTCATATTTATCTAACATCCATAACCCCCTCTTGTAGTCCCTAGTTTAACTAATTGTTAACCGAAGTAATGTTATACATTAAGTTGTAGGATTTTCAACTTAAAAAAGATTTGATTCCTACAATTTTCTGTGTTACAATTTTAAGTATAATATAGAAACCCGCAGGGGAAGTGAGGAAAAATGAAATACGATACCGTCTGGAGCGCTGTTGATAACTTGGCAAAAAGCCTGGGAATGTCTCCTTCCGGGCTGGCCAAAAAATCTGGATTAGATTCTACAACTTTTAATAGAAGCAAGCGAAAACGTCCGGACGGCAAAAACCGCTGGCCGTCTCTTGACAGTCTGAATAAGGTTTTTGAGTTTTGCAACATCACTTTTGAAGAATTTTACAAATACGGCGAAACAGACAATCCTCCCGAAAACCTGAATACAATCCCTTACATCAAGCTTTCAGGGGTATCAAAAAGAGAATATTGCCAAGACGGAGAAATCTGCACCGCCAATTGGGAAACAATCTGTTTTCCGGATGGAACCAAGAATTTATACGCGATGGAAATCGACAATACGGATTATGCACCGCTGTACAAATTCGGGACAACGCTTATTCTGGCCAAACATTCGGAAATCCGCCGCAATGACAGGGTTGCGGTTTTCAAAAAAGACGGGGCTTTTTTGCTGGCCGAGTTTATCCGCCGCAAGCCGCGGACGCTGGAACTGCAAAACCTTAATGCCCCGGAAGAATCCTTTTCCGAGAACATTGACGATATATTATTTCTCAGCCGGATTGTCTGGGCCAGCCAATAAGGAAAAAATATGACGGATAATTTTGAAGAAACCTTTTATGACGTAAAACCACCGCAAGCCGTCGATCCCCGCCCGGGACTGAATGCACTTTGCCGCAAAACAACCCGCCGTATTGCCCAAAGCCGCAAAAACGGGAAGGCAACCCCGGCGGCAGAATTTTTGCTGCGCCGCTATCGGGATTATGCCTGCGGCAATTCCGACTGATGCCGAACCAACCGCTCAATTTCATCCAAGGCATCTGCTGCTTTTCCGGAAAGGTCAACTTTTATCTGCGTTTGGGTGGAACATTCTTTGCCGGCCTGATTATAACAGCAAAACGGCGTTGAAAACCATTTGGCATAGGTCTGACTGTCGTCAATATGAAAATCTATCCGGTTCTCCTGGCAATATCTGGCCTTGGCGGTGTTCCACAAAGCGTCCTTTACCTTAAATTCGCCGTTAGAAAAGTATTTCACCTTTCCCAAGTGTTCATAAAAATCGAGAATGGCAAAAATAGTCGTATAGGAAATATGCCAATCGTCCAACAGCCGGCGAACGACCTCAGCCGGACCGCCGGTAATAATATGGACTTCATACCCGCGGCGGACGGCTTCGGCCGTAAAAGCGCAGAAAAAATCGGGATTGTCGGTAATGACGCCATGAAAATCCAGGCCTATTTTAATTCGCCGCAGGTTATTCATCATTTTTTCCAAATATTGAGGAGAACATTTCTTTTAAGGAATTCGGGCTCAACGCTGACAGAGGGTTATAACTGATTTTGGGATCGTTGATATTGCCGGTAATTTCATAATTAGCGGCAAAAACCGTTCCGTCTTTGCCGGAGAGCAGATTGCCGACCAACGGGATTTTACCCAGCAGGGTATTAAGGCTGTATGCCGGCGCAAATAATCCCTTAACGTTGAGCTCATTATAATAACGGTCATAGCTGCCGCTGCCCGAAATTCCCATAACATTGCCGAAAGCCCTGCCGTCTTTGACTGACAACACCTGGTTTTCATAGGTAAACGGCGCGTCAAAATGAGAGAAATTCAGCCCTTCTCCGGTCAGCAGATTAACAATACCGCTAAAAGAAGCAACCGTCAGCAATTTGGCCAAAATCGGCGTATTGTGAACACTAAAATTGCGGATTTTGGCGTGGCCGACTATTTTCTTGTCGGCCTGGCGCAAAGCCTGAATATTCAGGCGTCCGCCGCGCATATTTTCGTATATGTGCAGAACTTTCAGCGTATCGCCGGCATCATTGCTGTCAATGGTCAGCATGTGCTCCTTATTCGGCCGGGGTTCGTAGTCGAGCTTAAGATAAGACTTGGGAGAGCTTCCGTAATTGCCGATCAGATGCATTTCCTCAATACCGATGCCATTACGCAGTTTGGCGCTGCCGGCAAAATTGCGCACCGATACCGTCGGATTGGTCCAAAGGCGGTTAACCGCGATATTAATGTCGGCATCGGTTACATCTTCCAGTTCGTCTTTTGCAGGTTTTGGGGGCCGTTTAGCACGTCCCGTCTGCGGTCCGGAAGACTTGGAAGCAAAAAATACCGACAGATCGTAACTGGTTCCGGAAATGTTAACTTTGATTTTTTGTCTTTTGGTATTGGCAAACTCAATTTTGCCCCGCGCCGCCGTTTTGGGCGCCTGAATATTGGTAATCTCGACCACTTTAACGGCACCGTTCTTATCCAAATCAATTTTGCTTTTCAGCACAAAATCCGTTTTTGAAAAATTCAGCGACGGAATTGAAGTCAACTTGCCGCCGTTCAAAATCAGTTTGGCATTCAAACGAGCCTTTTCGCCCCAATTTTTAACCAGCCCGAGAAAGCCGAAATTAAGCTCGGTATCAACCATATCGGCATTGACATCAACATCGTAACGGTCGTTTTCATAGGCGGTTATATCCGCCTCCACCGCAGCGTCACCGATAACATAAGGCGCATTCAGAATGCTGTATTGCTGCAAACCGAACTTTTTGCGGAAAGCGGCATCATACTTAAACCCGAGCTTATATTTGCTTTTATAATTTTTCGCCCCGAAGTTTTCGTCCCAGACCAGCTGCACCGGTATATCGTCAAACTCGGCATTTCCTTCTATGCGCATGCCGCCGTTATTAACCTTCAGCGACAGAGCCTGAGCCGACACGGTTTTTCCCTGTATGATATTGGGAATTCTGACGTCATGAAGGCTGGAATTGACGTCAACACCTACTTCATCAGGTTCCAAATCGGCCTTGAGTTCAAATTTCAGCCCCAGGCTGGTTTCGGCAGTTCCTTCAAAACTGTCCGGTTTCAGCCCCATTTCGGAAGCATAGCCCAGCGGCGGATTGTCAATCAGCTTCAGGGCATCGGTAATTGAACTTTCCGCCTCAATTTTGATATCGGCAAAATTATCTTCCTTATCCAAATCAGTCAGCAACACCTGCCCGCCGGTCATAATCACTCCGTCAGACACGCCCTTGTCGATGCTCACTTTCAGATCGCGGGGGGAGAAAGTGACATGTCCGTATATGTTCTTTATATCCGGCATTCCTTTCAGGTAATTCAGATTGGAATCGACGACATCGACGTTTCCGACGAGATTTTGGAAAGCAATCGTTTTCTTTTGCGGATCATAGCCGAAGTCAAACACAAAATCGGCATTGGAGGCTTCGCCGCCATAGATGCTGTCTTCGCACCAGAGCCAAGCTTTTTCGGCAATATAACGCGGCCAAAGCTTATAAAGGTCATCAAAACGGAGTTTGTCAATATGAGCTTTGAAAGTCAGCTTTATGTCTTCAGGTGAACTGTCGAGAAAATATTTTTTCAATCCCGAAACATCAAAGCTTAACAGGGTTTTCTGCCCGCCGAGGTCAAATTCGGCATCGTTAATCGTCAGTTTGTCCAGCCCGGCGTTCAATTCTCCGTTCAAAGCAAAGGAAGATACCGGGTATTTATATTCCTCCCGGTCGGCAAAAAGAATATTACCGCTGCCGCCTTCTACCGAAAAGACGATTTTTTCAAATGCGCTGTCAACGCTTTTGGCCACATCGTCACGGTTTTGGAGAACCTCATCAAAGTCTATCAGGGTTTCTATCTGCCCGCTCAACGGCAAATTAATCTGATAAAAATCACGTTTCTTTTCCGGTTCCAAAAGATTGTCGACAACCTCACCGGGATTTAGGTCCGCAAAATATGCCCGAAGCGCAAGTTTATTTCCCGAGGGTCGGTAAACGGCGTCCAAGCCGATGGTTGAGGTAACCTGCTCGGTCAGTTTCAGCAGGGCGCTGAAGCTCGTTTCCATATTGGTAAAATGGCGCTCAAAACGATAATTCAGATCCGAGAGCACCCATTTGCGGCCCAATTCGACTTCATGGAGTTCCACTTCGGCATTGTTAATCCTGATATCATTAATATAGCTTTCGGTATAAGACCGGTCTTCAGCATTAAAGCGCTCAATAAATTCCTCAAAGCCCTCAAAATAATATTCCAGCTTTTTGCGATTGAGGTTTTCGCCGCCGCTGCCGACACCATAACTCGTAAACAAATAAGCTGTCGGCCGATTAACCTCGATACTGCTCGGAGCGACCACCCCGTGCAACAAAGCCCGGATACTGAAAGAAACAGAGGTTTTGGGCGCCGTCACCACAAACGTTTCGTCATTTTTGCGATAGGTAACATTATTGGCAATAATCTTAATCGGCTGAATGGAACGGACCAGCTCAATATTCACCGAATCCAAAGTTACCTGGTATTCGGCATCATCATGATTCAACGCCTTGATAATATAGGGTTTCAGAAACGGAACGGCAATCGGCCCCCGGTACAGTTGCCACAAAAAGATAAGCAGCAAAGCCAAAAACGCAGCGCCGGTATAGTCCATTACTTTTTTAAAGACATATCTGCGGTTACTAATTTTTTTCATATTTCTTCAACCAGGCCAATACATCCCTGTAATTACGAAAGTTGTACAAATCGCTGTGGCCGCCGCCCCGGTAAATCACTAACTGCTTGGGTTCCGGTGCCGCGGCAAACAAATCTTCCGCCAAGCCGGCCGGTATCGTTTCGTCATCGGTTCCGGCCATTATCAGCAACGGCGTGCGAATTTTTTGAATCAACGCCAGATTGTCATATTTGTCGCGGACAATCAGCTCAAGCGGAAGCGGTATCCAGACGTGCGCCCGGGCAACTTCGAGCAGCGTATTAAACGGCGCTTCCAAGATCAGCCCGGCAAACGGCGCCTTTTCTCCGTTCTGTGACGCAACATAGGAAGCCATATGCGTCCCCATGGAAAATCCATAAATAAAAATATCCCGGTTTTGATACCCCAAGCCATGCAAACAGGCAACGGCAGCTTCGGCATCTGCGGTCAGCCCGGCTTCGGTAATACGCCCCTTAACGCCGCCAAATCCGCGGTACTCGGGAATAAAAGCCCCATATCCGGCTTCTGCCAACGGGAGCATTTTGGGATAAAATTTTTCTATATTATAAGAATTCCCGTGCAGAAACACGACAATTTTTTTCCCAGGCCGCGGTTTGGTATACCAGGCATACAACGGCGTTCCGTCAGCCGACTTATAATCAACGCGTTCGGCGGGATAGCCGTTGGCATGGGCGTTTTCCAGGCGGGCGGCTTGTTCCGAAGGACGAAAGAAAAACCATTCCTGCCGCAGGTAAACCGCCGCGCAAAAAGCAACATATCCGGCGATGGCAGCCAATGCCGCAACTTTCAATATATGCCGGAATTTACGCATTTGCACCTACCTTATGGGCTAAGGCGGCACTCAGAAACAAATCAATGTCCCCGTCCAGCACCGCTTTGCAATCAGAGGTTTCCACCTCCGTCCGCAGGTCCTTAATCATTTTATAAGGCTGCAATACATAGGAACGAATCTGATGCCCCCAGCCGATATCCGTCTGGGCATCGCGCATATCCTGCGCTTCGGCCTCGCGTTTTTGGAGTTCGCGTTCATAAAGACGCGCCTTGAGCATCTTCCAGGCAGCCTCACGGTTCTGAAACTGCGAGCGCTGGTTTTGGCATTGAACGACAATTCCGGTCGGAATATGGGTAATCCGCACGGCCGAATCGGTTTTGTTAATATGTTGTCCGCCGGCACCCGATGCCCGGTAGGTGTCAACCCGGCAATCGGACTCGTTCACTTCAATTTCTATCTCGTCATCAATTACCGGATAAACGCCGACAGATGCAAAACTGGTATGCCGCCGGGCAGCGCTGTCAAACGGCGAAATCCGCACCAGCCGGTGCACGCCCGATTCAGATTTCAGCCAGCCATAGGCGTTATGTCCGCTGATTTTGACCGTTGCCGACTTCAGCCCGGCAACTTCGCCTTCGGTTTCTTCCAGATATTCAACCTTATAATGGTGGCCTTCGGCCCAGCGGCTATACATTCGCAACAGCATTTCCGCCCAATCCTGGGCTTCGGTTCCACCGCTGCCGGCATGGACCTCCAAAAAGGCGTCATTGGCATCAACCTCGCCGTTCAGCAAGGCTTCCAGCTCGCTGTGCCTGGCTTCGCCGCGCAGGTCTTCCAGATGCCGTTTCAAATCGGCAAGAGATGCTTCATCGCCTTCAGCTTCCGCCAACTCGGCCAATTCGGAATAGTCCTGCAAATTCTGCTCCATATTCTGATAGCGGGTCAGCGCTTCTTCCAAAGTCGTTTTTTCGCTCATCAGCCGGCGGGCTTTTTCGGCATCGTTCCACAACCCGGCGTCAGAACTCAGGGCATTCAGTTCGCTTAAGCGGTCCAATGCATTTTCATAGTCAAAGAGACCTCCTCAGCAGTTGCAAAGACTGCTTGATTTCCTGAACCAATTCATATATTTCAGCACGCATTGCTTTTTTTCTCCGTCTAATATTCCGTTCCAAGCTGGAAGCCGCCGTCTTCGGAAGTTTCAAAAACCGCATTTTGCGGCGGGGTGCCGCTGCCGTTTTCCGAAGCGGCGCCGGCTTCGGTGCTTTCGCCGATAATTTTCTGCTTATGGCGGTTAAAGTCAAAATCCGGCTTCAGCGCTTCGACAATAACCGACTTGTCCTGCGGGGTTGCCGGCCGGCCGTTTTGATAGTTGACCCGAACCAATTTAATGCCCCGCGGCGTGCGGAACGGCGTATCAGGCTTGCCGACCAGAGCTTTGGCGGCAAAGTCGTAAAATACCGGCAAAGCTGCGGCAGCTCCGGTTTCCCGGCGGCCTAAAGTCCGGGGCTCATCAAAACCAATATAGGTTGCAACAACCAAGTCTGGCGTAAAGCCGACAAACCAAGCCTCTTTATTTTCATTAGTGGTTCCGGTTTTGCCGCCCAGGTGCCTTTTCAGGCTGCGCAGGCGGGCCGCGGTGCCGCGCTGGGCGACGCCTTCCAAGATACTGGTCATCTGGTAGGCGCTGAGCGGATCGACAATCTGCTCACGGACGTCGGCCAACTCCGGAATATCCTGCATTTGCCATTCAGCAACATTACAATCGGAGCACGGCCGGTTATCATGGCGAAAAACAGCCTTGCCGTTTCTGTCTTGTATCATCTCAATAAAGTACGGCGTAATTTTTTTGCCGCCGTTGACAATCATCGAATACCCCGCAGCCATATCAATCAACCGGGTTTCTCCGGCACCGAGCGACATTGACAGCAACTCGGGCAGATGGTCGTTAATGCCGAATTTGGCGGCATATTCCGACACTTTATCCATTCCCACATCCTGAGCCAGGCGGACGGTCATGAGGTTGCGGGATTTTTCAATCCCCTGGCGCAGGGTCGTCAGCCCATAGAAATTGGTCGAATAGTTTTTGGGTTTCCATTTGGGCAGCCCTTCGCCCTGATCCAAAACAAACGGCGCATCCAAAATCAAATCCGTCGGCGAATATCCGTTATCCAGCGCCGCCATGTAGACAAAGGGCTTGAATGCCGATCCGGTTTGGCGTTTGGCCTGGGTAGCGCGGTTAAACTGGGATTTGGCAAAATCATAGCCACCGACCAAAGCCAGAACTTTTCCCGTATGCGGATCCATGGCAATGAGGCCGCCCTCGACATCGGGAATCTGCCGCAGTTCATAGGCATTGTCCGCCAATTTTTTTGCTCTGGCCGTTTTTTCGGAAATTTTCTCAACATATACCACATCGCCGGCTTTGAGAACATCGGCAACAGATTTCGGGGCGCCGCCTATTCCCTGATTAGGCAAAACTTTGCGTGCCCAATCCAGAACCGACAGGGGAATCTGCCCTTCGAGCCCGGCTTCGGTTTTGATTGCGGCCTTATCAGCCGAAACAGCGGTCACAACAGCCTTTTCCCAGCCTTCGCGTTTGCCTTTGGGGAGTTCGGCCGCCTTCAGCGCCTGCAGATAATCGCCTTCCAGACTGATGTTTTTTGGGGCTCCGCGCCAACCATGGCGGCGGTCATACTGCAAAATCTGGTTTTGAAAAATGTCGGTGGCAATCTCCTGGAGTTTGGGGTCTACGGTCGTGCGGATAATCATACCGCCTTCATACAAAGCGTCTTCGCCAAAACGTTTGGTAACGCGGCGGCGGACTTCTTCGCTGAAATACTGGGCATCTTTGATGAACTCGTTGTTGCGGTCTAGTGTTACCAGCGGTTTAGCCTGGGCCTGGGCCGCTTCGTCTTCTGTAATATAGCCGTCCGCAGCCATACGTTCCAGAACCCAGTTGCGACGGGCAACGGCGCGTTCCATGTGTTTTTTGGGGTTATAGTTATTCGGCCCTTTAGGCAGAGCCGCAAGGTAGGCCATTTCTTCCAGATTGAGCTTATCCAGCGGCTTGCCGAAATAATTCAGCGCAGCAGATGCCACACCATACGAGCGATTGCCGAGATAAATTTCATTCAAATACAGCTCCAAGATGTGGCTTTTGCTGAATGCGTCTTCAATCCGAAAAGCCAGCAGCGCTTCCTTGATTTTGCGCTTGTAACTTACCTCAGGGGTAAGCAAAAAGTTTTTTGCCACCTGCTGCGTAATCGTAGAAGCCCCGGACGGGCGGCGACCGGAAAACATGCCGGCAATATTGCCCAAAGCCGCACGGGCAATCCCTTTATAATCCAACCCGGAATGCCGGTAAAAATTTTTATCTTCGGCAGAGATAAACGCCTGTTTTACCTTATCGGGAATTTTATCGACCGGAACAAAAAAGCGTTTTTCGCTGGCATATTCCATCAACAGGCGGCCGTCGCCGGCATAAAGCCGGGTGGTTACCTTTGGTTCATATTTTTCCAGCTGGCGATAATCGGGAAGCGTGACCGAATATTCAAACAAGGAGCTGATAATAATGACAATGATTACTACCGCAAAAAACAGAAACGTACTTAACAACGAAGACAGTGTTTTTAACATTAAAGATAATCCAAGAATTTAAAATATTGCAATATGCTTGCAAATTACAATAATTTTATCTTTATTTAAAGCACCAATTGAATTATCCCACTTTATCTGATGAAATTTTTGCCGAATTCCGCCCTGCTCCCGCCCGGCACAATAAATTATGTTGAATATATCTTCAAATGTGGTACAATTAAGCTATATATAAGTGATTATATATAAGAATTATTAACCGGAGGACTTTAAATGTATAGAAAATTTATGTTGCTGGCGGCGACAGCCGGCGCAATATGCTGTTATGGCGGAAGCGCAGAGGCTAAGACCACCTTCTTGCCTGACTGGCAAGGTGCCGGTCTGGAAGGAAAATCATCAAACGAATCTAACATGGATTTGAACCGGGATGAAAAGCTTTGTATGGAGCAGAATGCTGAATTTAAGTATTATACCTCCGCACAATGCCCGAAATATTATGCTTTGGACGAGACTTGCGACATCGACACCCATTATCTGGACTGTAACCCGGTACGCTGGTGTTTGGAGAACGATTATAAGGTTCAGAGCTGTTCGGACCCCGACAAACATTTATACAACCAATGCCCAAACAACTATCCCTACTATCAAAAATGCGTCTGCAACAGCCAGTTCAGATACACTTCGTCTAACTGTAACGGCCAATATTATCTGGCCGGAAGCTCTTGTACCGACGACCGTTCTTCGACCAAGAAATATACGCAATGTATATGTTCGCCGAAGAGCAGCGAAACCGGCTGTTCGTGTACAACTTCATGTTCGGACGGATGCGGCGGAACACGTACCTGCTGTACATCCTGCCCGCCTCCCCCAACACCTCCGTCAACTTCTTCCGGAGGTAGCAGCGGCGGCGGTGGCGGCGGTGGCGGCGGCGGAGGTTCCGGCGGTGGCGGCGGCGGTTCCGGCCCGCGG
>UQFU01000051.1 GCA_900540425.1 uncultured Alphaproteobacteria bacterium | reverse complement strand
AAAAATAGAATTGTTCTAATAATATTTCAAAAGCACGGCTATAATAATAAAAATTTTGACAAAACGCAAGGAATTTATTGAGGAAAAAATGCCGGATTTTGAGTTTGAAAAAGAAGCGGGCGGCGTGGTTGCCGGCGTAGACGAAGCGGGCAGGGGGCCGTGGGCCGGGCCGGTGGTTGCCGGAGCGGTAGTGATTGCGGATCGGAATCTGCCGGAAGAGCTTTTGACGGGGCTTGATGATTCTAAAAAACTTTCCGCCGCCAAACGGGAAAAATTGTACAGCGCTTTATTGGCGGGCGGAAAAGCCGGGAAGATGTCAATCGGCATAAGACGATCGACGGCGCGGGAGATTGATGAGATGAATATTCTGCAGGCGACGTTTTTGGCTATGAGGCGGGCGGTGGCGAAGTTGAAGGTTTGTCCGGAAAAGGCTTTGATTGACGGTAACCGGGTGCCGAAGGATTTTCCCTGCCCATGCCGCACGATTGTCAAAGGCGAT
Organism: uncultured Alphaproteobacteria bacterium; assembly: GCA_900540425.1. Classification (GTDB taxonomy): domain Bacteria; phylum Pseudomonadota; class Alphaproteobacteria; order RF32; family CAG-239; genus MGBC133411. Next base: position 12,473 of record UQFU01000051.1, on the reverse strand, counting down.
GCCCGTTCAATGTCCATTGCTGCTGCCTCGATTGCGGCAAAGGTTTATCGCGATCGTCTTATGGCGGATTTGGCACGAAAATATCCCGGCTACGGGTTTGAAAAAAATGCAGGCTACGGGACGGTGCTGCATCAGGCCGGTTTGGCCGAAAAGGGAATATGTCCGGAACACCGGCGTTCGTATCGGCCGATACAGAAATATTTATAATCAAAATATTGACAAATTTTTAATTTTTTTATAGGGTTACAAAAAAATATCAATATGTGTAATCATTAAAATCATTATTATGGATAAGGCAGAAGTTTTAAAAGAAATTAAACGGTTGTACTTTTTGTGCGAAGAGTTTTGGGTATTGCTTTTTTTGTCGCAGCAAGATGACCCCGGCGAGAATTATGATGCGTTACTGCCGTTGGTGGCAAAAAATCTGCCGCTAGTGGTGCAGAAAGATTTTTTGACAATTATGTCTGAAGGAAGCAAAAAAGGCAGATTGAAACATTTGAGTGAAGAAGTTGGGGCTTTGCATTGGCAATATGCCGATTTGTGCATTGGTTTGTTTAATGAACCGGATGTTTTGAAGCAAGAGGAGGTCGCCGAAGGCGTTTGCAGCCTATTGATTGTTTTGGGACGGACGGCTTTGGATATTCCTTCAGATGTTCTTGATTTGGAAGTAAGGCATGTTTTTCGACTTTTTGAAAGTTACAGCGATTGTTTCTCGGATATGAACTTGGGAATGGCGGGCGGTTTCTTTGAAAAGCTCGGCTACTTGGAAAAAGCGGAAGCCCTGCATAATATATTTGAGGAGAGAGAGAAGTTTTCAGCTATGCCTGTCAGCCAAATCGTTTATTATAATCCGAATATTGATAATACTTTGCCTAATTGATAAACAAAACGCCTTCGTCGGGAGGCGTTTTTTTTGGGGAATAAATAAATATTGACAAATATTGTAATTTCGTCTATATAAGAAGCAGTTATTTAAGTTTTATATTTTATTAATTTTAAATTATTTTAATATGGAAAAGTTTTTTGAACAAGTTTCTGTGATTTGTGACGTTTATTTTGCTTTGTATGCCCAGAAAGGACGTCCGGAAGGAATAGTAACCACCTATCAGCAAAAATGCGGTTCGTTGGTTGAAGAGGGATGTGCAGAGCAATGCAAGCTCTTGGATCATTTTTTTGAAGGACAGAATCGTCAGGGGACAAATGATGAAACGCTGTTGTGGAATATCATTTCCTTGGATTTCAGCCGGTTGTTCGATGGCGTTTTGGAATATTGCCGGAATGTGAGTTCCAAGAGTGAGTTAATTAAAGCGCCGGTTTTTATCAAAGGGCTGAATGCCATTTTGAACGGTTGTGACATCTGGGGAATAAAGCGTTCGTCAAAGGATATTCTGATGTTTTTGGCCGGAGAGGTTTTGACAATGTATCCTGATTGCGGGTATCGAGCTGCTAAAGACGATTATTTTCCCGATAAGGTTAAAGCCGTGGATTTATGGATCGGAAAAGGCGACGAAATTTCCATTGCTCAAAAAGAAGTTATTGTTCAGGAAAATTACAAGCTTCAGCAAAAGAAGTAACTTGTTGCTTTTTTTACGCAGTTCCGGAATTCCGGACTGCGTTTTTTTGTTTTTTGAGCGGGTAGGCAATTATTTATTGACATAATATGCCGATTTGTCTATGCTGGCAAAAAATGTATGATTTATTAATAATTAATTTTAGTATTATGGAAACAAAAGATTTGTTTTTAAAATTCAGTCGGATTTATCAGTCTTGCACCCTGTTGGAAAATTTGCAGGCTGCCTATGCAATGCATGATTTGTCTTCTTGCCGTGAGTTAACCGCTTTTTATAAAAAATTGACCGGTGATAAAAAATCCGATGAGCTTTATTTCTGGTGTGACGAAGACAACAGAGAATGTTTGAAGCTGACGATTGAAGAAGAGCAGAAAAAAATTTGTACTCTTTTTAAAGAAACCTGCAATGAGATGTCCTCTCGTTTTGAAATCGGAACCGAGGCATGGGACGGAGAGGTGTTGAAGGTTTTTTCCCGCGTATTCTTTTGTCTGGCGAGGAATTTGTGCCAATCTCCGGTTTTGCATCGTTTGGCAGAAATAAGCGAAAGTTTTCTGGCGAAAAACAATCCGGAATTTCGTGAAAATTTTTCCGAAATATTTAGAGAAATGATGTCTGATTATTCCATGGGCGCATATATCCACGAATTGGTCGAAATTTTCGAATCGCGTGGCTATTCTGATGAAAAGCAATCTGATTTACTCTCAATATTTGGGGTAAGCGCAGTAAAAATCACATTGGATTTATCCGACGGAGATGAAGATTGTTAACGAAAAATTGACAAATCTGGTGAAAAAATTTCAAAAAATGAGGGCGATTGTGAAAATCCCCTCATTTTTTTTGAGTCTAAATGTTTGTAAACATGCCATTTCTTGAAAAAGCCTGGTCCAGCGCCGATAATTTTGTGGATTGTTAATAAATTTATAACCAATTTCCGGCAATATTGTGCTATCAAAAATAACGAAACCCTAATAATCGGTGTAATGAGATGAGCAGAATGCAGATGAAGAAAATTCTTAATACAATTATTAACGATGATTGTGTTAAAGTAATGAACTCGATGGAGCCGAACTCGGTTGATTTGATTTTTGCCGATCCTCCGTATAATCTGCAGCTCGGTGATGCTTTGACCCGCCCGGATAATTCCAATGTCAACGGCGTGTATGAAGAGTGGGACAGTTTTGAAAGTCTGGCTGAATATGATCGCTATACCCGCGAATGGATGGCCGCAGCCCGCCGGATTTTGAAAGACGACGGCGCTATCTGGGTTATTGGTTCTTATCATAATATTTTCCGCGTCGGTTATATTCTGCAGGATCTCGGTTTTTGGATTTTGAACGATATTATCTGGAACAAGACCAATCCGATGCCGAATTTTAAGGGAACGCGTTTTACAAATGCGCATGAAACGTTGATTTGGGCTTGCAAAAATCCGCATTCTAAATATACTTTCAACTATGAGGCCATGAAAGCGCTGAATGAAGATACCCAGATGCGCAGCGACTGGCAGATTCCTCTTTGCACCGGGAAGGAAAGGCTCAAAGATGATGAAGGCAACAAGCTGCATCCGACCCAAAAGCCCGAGGGGCTGTTATATCGGGTGCTGATGGCTTCAACGAATGTCGGCGATGTGGTTGTGGATCCGTTTTTCGGAACCGGAACAACCGGAGCCGTGGCTAAGATGCTGGGGCGTAATTTTATCGGCATTGAACGCGATGCGCATTATGTTGCCGGTGCCCAGAAGCGTATTGACAATACGCAGCGGGTTAATGACGATTGTTTGGAATTCAGTTCCAAAAAACGCCAGCCCCGGGTTCCTTTCGGCGCCGTTGTGGAAAGAGGACTGCTCAAGGCCGGAGACAAGCTTTATGACGCCGGGCGCAAGCATTGCGCATCTATCCGTTCGGACGGAACGCTTAAGGCTTCCTTCGGGGAGGGTTCCATCCATCAGGTCGGGGCGGCCGCTCAGAATGCGCCGGCGTGCAACGGCTGGGTTTATTGGCATTTTGAAGACAAGGATAAGGGGTTGGTCAGTATTGACGAACTGCGCAAGGTAATCCGCGTAGAAATGTATGGGGAATAAAAATTTGAATTGTAAAAAAGGATGAACGGAGACTGGAGTAAAAAGAACAGAACCGGAAACGTAGAGAGTTTGAAAAAGAAATCAATGCAGCAGGACGCTCAAGTTCAGAAAAATTATGCAGCGATTGATTTGGGTACCAACTCCTGCCGTCTGGTCATTGCGACTCCGACACCGACATCTTTTCGCATTGTCGAGACTTTTTCCCGAATTACCCGCCTTGGCGAAGGCATTATCAATAATAACGAATTATCACGGGCGGCGATTAAACGAACGGTCGGTGCCCTTAAGGTATGTGCGGGTGTGTTGGCGGAATATGCTCCCATTCACAGTTGCCGCTATGTGGCGACGGCTGCCTGTCGCCGGGCGAAGAATTGTGCCGAATTTCTGGAGGCCGTTCGGCGTGAAACCGGGCTTAACATTGAAATCATATCTTCCAAGGAGGAATCCCGGCTGGCGGTTGTCGGCTGTGTTCCGCTCTTGAACCGCAATATTAAGCGGACTTTGGTTTTTGACATTGGCGGCGGTTCAACCGAAATTTCTCTGGCCAGAGTTACCAATACCGGGAATACTTTTATTGAAGGCTTTGTTTCTTTACCTTACGGCGTGGTAACAATTTCCGAGGCTTTTCCGTCTCAGGATATGACAGATTTGGCTTACAGCACGATTATTGAGCGGACGCATAAATTGCTGAAGGAATTTGATGAAAAGTACAATGTTACCGAAGCGATCCGCAATCAGGAGATACAGGTTATCGGGACTTCGGGGACGGTAACGGTGCTGGGGGCGGTCCATCTTAATCTGACGCGTTACAACCGTTCGGCTGTGGATGGAATTTCAATTTTGAAAAATGATATTGACAGAGCGATTGCAAAGATTAAAAGATTAGGGGACGAAGGGCGGAAAAAACATCCTTGCATCGGAGCGCAAAAAGCGGATCTGACGATTGCCGGCTGTGCTATTATTGAGGCGTTGTGTTCGTTTTGGCCGATAGCCGAGATTACGGTTGCCGACCGGGGAATTCGGGAAGGCATTCTGCTGGATCTGATGCATCATGCCAAGAATTATAATTTTAAGAAAAAACGCAGATACCGCCATCCTTATAATAAACGAGGCAAAAGGAACAATGAGCAGTAAAAGTGAAAGATATTATGCGGCCATAGACCTGGGGACAAATTCTTGCCGGCTGGTTATTGCCGATCGGCATGGAAAATATGTATATAAAGATACGGTTTCGACCAAGCTGGGCGAAGGAATGTTTGCTCAGAACAAACTGACAGACGAGGCTCAGAACCGGACGCTGGAGTGCTTTTATGATTTCAAACAACAGATTGACAAGTTTAATGTGGCTTCCGAGAATATCCGTGCCATAGCGACAGCTTCCTGCCGCATGGCGGCGAATGCCGACGAATTTCTCCATAAGGTATATCATGAAACGATGATTAAGCTTGAGGTTATCGGCGGAGAAGAAGAGGCGCGCTTAAATCTGGTGGGGGCAATGGACAACGTCAAGAGCAAGGCCGGTTATGTTTTGATTTATGATTTGGGCGGCGGATCGACGGAAGTTTCGCTGGCCAGGAATGCTAAAAATCCCGAAATACTGTTTACTATTTCCATTCCCTGGGGGGCGCGCAATTCGAGTGAGGCTTTTGGGCTGAGCGCGTATGATGAAGAAAACGCCGGCCGGCTGCGTCGCGAGATATACCGTTGGGTAGACGGTTTTAAGAATGAATCGAATTGGAACAAATACAAAGACAACCTTTGTGTGGTTGCAACTTCCAGTACGCCGCTGCGTTTGGTGTCAATGGTTAAGAACTTTGGAGAATATGACCGCGAACGTGCTGACGGCGTATCAGTCAGGTATGCCGATGTGGACAAGGAGATTGAGGCCGTTTACCGCATGACGCCGGAAGAAATGGCCTGCAACAAGTATATCGGTGAAAAACGTTCGTTGATTTTTGTTGCAGCGGGGATTATTTTTCAGACCATCTCGCGCGGTTTGGGCGTCAAGGAATTTACAGCATCGCTCAAGAGCGCTAAAGACGGAATAATTAAAGAGTTGATTGATCATGACCAATTTAACCAAATCAACCCGGTCAATTACCGGGCGGCGGGGAGTGACCGTTAAGGTCAAAACGGCCAAATATCGGAAAAAGTCTTCCAACCAATGGCTGGCACGGCAGCTGAATGATCCGTATGTAGCGGAATCAAAGCGTTTGGGATATCGTTCCCGGGCGGCATTCAAATTGATTCAGCTGGATGAGAAATACAAGTTTCTGGGCAAGGGAAAGACGATAGTTGATCTTGGCTGCGCTCCGGGCGGTTGGACGCAGATTGCTGTTCTTCGCAATAAGGGCAGCGGTCAGGTGGTCGGGCTGGATATTTTGGAAACCGAACCGATTGCCGGAGCGGTTACGATTCAGCAGGATTTTACCGAAGCTGATGCGGCAGACAAGCTTAAGGCTCTGTTGCACGGCGAGGCTGATATTGTGATGAGCGATATGGCGGCCAATACGACCGGGCATCAGCAGACGGATCATTTGCGGACTATTCACTTGGTGGAGCTGGCTTATGACTTTGCCAAGGAAGTGTTGGCGGAAGGCGGCATTTTTATTGCCAAAGTTTTTCAGGGCGGGGCCGAAGGCGAGCTGCTGGCGGACGTAAAGCGTAATTTTGCCAAGGTTTCGCATTTTAAGCCGGCGGCCAGCCGCAAGGAGAGTCCGGAGACTTATTTGGTTGCTCAAGGCTATCGGGGAAAATCGCGTTCTGTGGTCGTCTAATACAGAAATGTCGGATATTTTGCCCGGTTACGTATTTCCATATACGCTCGCCCGCAAAATTCCTAATTTCTTGTTATACCGCTCACATATCGCAATTTTCAAAAAAGCTTGTATTTTGAGTTATTAAAGAGGTTTTAGCGGGGCTCAGAAAAGAACTCTGCTAACTCACTAGCCGAACTTTTATCGCGCTCTGTGATTATCTGAAAATGCGTTCTGTGGTAGAGTAGAAATGTTTAATATTTGAGGAAGAGGTACAATGCAGCAGGCTGGGCGTTATCAGGCGGTTATGGAGCTTTGGGAAAAAATTTTCAAAGGTGATATTCCTGCCGACCGGGTTATCAATGATTATATGCGGGAACGTAAATTTATCGGTTCTAAAGACCGCCGTTTTGTCAGCGATACGGTATGGAATATTATCCGCAACAAAATGAAGCTGGAGTTTGATACGGGAAGCTCCGATATTCGGCGTTGGGTCATGCTTTATATTGACCGTTATACTACAGATAAGGTTGAAGATATTTTCAGCGGCGAAAAGTATGCGCCGGCAGCGCTTTCGGACGAAGAAAAATCCTGGATGGAGACAGAAAACGAAGAGCTTTATCCCGCTTATGTCGAGGCTGAAGTTCCGCAATGGGTTTTTGAAAAAATAAAGGATTTGGAGTTTTTTAAAGCATTGAATACACAGGCGCCGGCAGATTTCAGGATTAACGTTAAAAACCGGGAAAAGCTGATTGCGGATCTTACGGCTGAAGGATATGAGGTGCGGCCCTGCTTTTATTCCCCGATCGGCATTCGCAGCGACCGCCGAATCAGTTTGGGGAACTGTCTGGCGTATCAAAACGGCGAAATTGAAGTTCAGGATGAGGCGTCACAGCTGGCGGCGATTTTGTGCGATGTCCGACCGCAGCACAAAATAATGGATTATTGCTGCGGAGCTGGCGGGAAAAGTCTGGCTCTGGCTTATTTGATGGATAACCAGGGCAAGGTTTTGGCGCATGATATTTCGGCGGCGCGTTTGGAAGCGATTAAACCGAGAATGCAACGGTTGGGAATTAAAAATATTGAGTTGACTGATTTTGCAGCAACGACGGATCGCGATTTTGACCGTTTTATTTTAGACGCTCCCTGTTCGGGAAGCGGCACCTGGCGCCGCAGCCCTGATGCCAAGTTTCGGTTGACGCCGGAATATCTGGAAAAACTGAATCAGACCCAGCGCGAGCTTTTGGATATTGCGTATGACAAAACCAAGTCCGGCGGCCGGATTATTTATATTACCTGTTCGATTTTTAAAGATGAAAATGAAAATATCGTCGAGCCGTTTGTCAAAGCTCACGGCGATGTGCGTCTGCTCAATCTGCGCGAGTTGTGGGAACAGAAGCTGAAGGCTCCGTATCCTTGCGTTTCTAACGAATATCTTCGCCTGTCGCCGCTGGCCACAGGTACGGACGGTTTTTTTCTGGCGATTATTGAGAAGGTCTGACTTTTGTTACAGTTATGTAAAATTATCAGCTGCGTGCCATTAAGTGTTGTGCCTGCGGCTGATTTGTGCTAAAGTAAAAAACAGTATATATAATTAATTTTAATTCTTATGGAAAAAGTTTGTCTGGAAGGAAGAAGTTTTAGAGTTGAAGAAGTGTCTAACGGGTTGTTTGAGTATTTTGCCGACAAATTGGAGGCTTATGAACACCGGACTTCAAATTTGGGAATAATGCACATTGCAACGCTCGGAAAAACGCTGGTGTTTGTTATGCGTTATGCTAACAGGGAAAATCCCCGGGACGTGTACAGCGTATATTATGTTTATGCCAGCGGCGAAAGAAAAATCCAACGCGGCAATTTGCATTACAGCATTTTGAAAAAGGCGGCATTGCCAACGGCTGAATATATTGGAAAGTATATGTATTGCCGTACCGACAAGTTTCGCATCAGCATCGGGTTGGTTCAGCAGGACAAACCTTGCCAAAGCGAGGAAGACGCCTTGAAAATGGCGGAGGCTTATTGTCTTTGTTCCCAAGAGAAAACCTATCAGAATTTCTTCTGGAGAGCAGAAAAGGAATTGCCGATAGAGGCTAAAATTGATGGCGAAAGCTGTTATTTGGCCTTTGTTGAACAACATTCCGGTGAGGCGCTGAAAATTACGGACAAATGTGGAAAATACCGTGTTTATCCGAAAAATTAAGCTGTCTGGCTGGTTAATTGCAGCCCCGGGAATGGGGTTGTTTTTTGTAAACAATTTTAATTTTTTATTTTTATGGAAAAGAAAGTTTATTATTCCGAGAGAAACGTTGACATTAATGAACTGGTTAAGAATTTGAGCGGAGTAGAAAGGCTGTCTTTGGCTTTTTCTGCCGACGCGGAAGCAGAAATTGAGGATGTCCGGCTGGTGTTGGACAAGGAAAATAACATTGCTTTGATGTTTTCCGTTAATCTCTGCAAAGAAGAAAGCGTTTCATCAGAAAAAGTCTGGAGCCTTTTTTACCTTCCGAATCTTACGCTGCGGTATTATAAAAAACGGCCGGAAGTGACCGTTGCCGGCGGAAATGCGGATATTTGGCAGGAAACCGAGTTTATGTATGCGCATTTGCGGGGACAAAATCTGTGGGTTGGCTTGATAAAGCCTGTTGCTCCGGTTTTGTCGACGTCTAAGGCGGATTTGTTTATCCGCTCGACCCAGTTTGTAGAATGGCGTGATGACGTCAGTCCTTTTGTCTACCGTTTTCGCGTATTTCCTGTTTGTCTTGACGGGCGGCTGTATTGGGGCGTTTCCGGGTTTAAGGGGCATGAGGACTATGAGATCGCGGACAAGGTGTCAAAAGTTCTTTTGCAGCCGGAAGGAAAGCGTATTTACCGGGTTCCCTCTTTTATCGGAAAAGCCTCATATGGCGGAAGCGCTTCTGCTTTCTGGCATTTTGACGGGCAAAGCCTGCACCGCAGCCGGAAAATGTATATTTCCTGTTCGGAGGCAAAGGAGATTTTTTTGAATTCGGGTTTTCGCGGAACGCTTTGTTCGGAATTCAAACCTTTGGTCAGCGGTGACAATAACGGGTTTGAACGTTTCTGGAAAATTGCTTATGAGGGAGAAATCAATTATCTGGTTTCGGCACATACCGGAAAACTGGAACTCGTGAATTATTTTAATTTGCGGAACTATGTTCCCGGAGAACCGGATAAAGATGACGGATTTATCTTTGAATAGGCTTGACTGTTACAGAAAGGCTCCGAAGCGTCGGAGCCTTTTTGTTTGACTTTGGGCGGAAAATCAGGGTATAGTGGCATAAAACAAAATTTTTAGTCCTAATAATTAATCTTCATTATCATGAAAAAGACGAATTTAACTTGTGAAAATTTTGTCAGGGTATTAGGGCAGGAGCCCTATGCGCAGGCAGAGTTGTCAATAAAGCAGGTCGCTTGGGAATTGGAGCGTTATTTTGCTGCGGATGTTGACGATTTTGAATATCAGTCGATGCATTTGCTGTCTTATGCCCGGCAAAGCGGGGAAATAAGCCTTTGTCTGGCAGTCCATTATCGCAATCGGCTGAAAAGCATTGCGTTAATTTTTGATTTTTGTACCGGTGAAAAGAAAAAGGTTTACCGGGATAACAGAGTTCCGCTGCCGATGTATTACAAAGACGATGTCTGCTGGGGGCAGGTTTATAAGTCTTTGGAGTGTACGGCGTATGTTACCGAGGCATATTCGGTGGTTGTTGATTTTTTCCGGCGCCGGACAGACCCTCAAAACCGTTTGGAAGCCGAACGTATGGCTTTGGCTTTTGCCATGACGCAGCTTAAAGGTTCGGAAACGGTACGGGCGAGTTTTTGGTCCCGGGCGGGAATCCGGGTCAAACAAGTTGTGCTTGATGGCAATCAGCCGTATTATGCAGCATTGCTTGATGCTGATCGCAGTTTGGTTCTGATAATCGGAAAATCTTGCCGACTGGTAACCATAGATCGAAAATATCTGATGCAGTTTTCTTGAAAAAAGCCCGGACGCATCCGGGCTTTTTTATTGCGAGGCGTTGAGCTCCTTGCCGTTTTGCTGATAAATGTAGGAAATGATTTCCGCTACGGCGGCAAAAGCTTCAACCGGAATCTCCTCATTGATGTCTACGGCTTTCAAAATTTGCAATAAATCTTCGTCACGGCGGATTTCGATATTGTTGTCCAAGGCGATTTGGATAATTTTTTCGGCGATTTGCCCTTGTCCTTTGGCAAGGACAACCGGGGCGCTGTTTTTCTGCATGTCGTATCCGAGGGCAACGGCATATTTTGAGGATAACTCCAAATCGGCGTTGAGCTCCTGTTTTTTTCTGTTATCATCTTGTTCAGACATTATGCAATATTCCTGCCGGGTTAATCTTATTAACGTATTGTAATCATTGGGGAATGGTTTGGCAAGCGTTTTTAGGTGGCACGAATCTTGCATCATGGCAGGCGTAATAGGGATTACGTCCGAATTTGGGGAGTTTGACGGTGGATTTGAATAATCTTTCAGTCTTTGCGGCAGCAAATCAGAACATTAAATATCAGACCGAACGGCAAAAGGTTTTGGCTGCAAATGTGGCTAACGCCAATACGCCGGGCTATCTTCCCAAAGATCTCAAACGTCCGGATTTTGGGACAGAGCTTTCTACCCATTTGAAAATGACCGTGACCAATGAAAAACATCTGACCGGAGTTGGCGGCAGTTATGGCGGCTATAAGGTTTATACGCCTAAGCCGTCGACAGCGTTGACCATTGACGGAAACGGCGTGGTTTTGGAAGATCAGATGAATGAGATCAGCAAGAGCAAGGGCGAGTATGACCGGGTGATTACGCTTTACGGAAAATATCAAAACATGCTGAACACGGCCAATACAAAGATTAGCGGTTAGGCGGGGGATAGATGAGCGATTTGACAGTTACAGCGGATATTGCGGTTTCGGGAATGAAAGCCCAGGCGGAACGTTTGCGTCTGATTTCCGAAAATATGGCCAATGCCGACTCCATTTCTACCGAGCCGGGCGGTGAGCCTTATCGTCGCCAGGTACCGGTTTTTAAGAACTATCTGGATGCGGCTAACGGAGCGGAGCTGGTTAAGGTGGAGAAGGTTGTCAAAGACCAGTCGCCTTTTGAGAAAAAATACGAACCGAACCATCCGGCGGCTGATGCGGAAGGCTATGTTTCTCTGCCTAATGTCAATCCGCTGATTGAGATGATGGACATGAAAGAAGCACAGCGCAGTTACGAAGCTAATTTGAATGTTATGAAGACTGCGCGTGATATGAATTCTAAAGTTTTGGACTTGTTAAAGTAATGAGGGGAAAATAGAATGGTAAACAATATTTCCAGCGCTTTAAATGCCTATCAGCAGGCGCTTAGCCGGATTGGGGGAAATGTTCCGGCCGAACAGCCGAAGCCTACCATTAATAATGAATTTCAAAATATGGTTAAGTCTGCCGTTGAAGATGCCGTCGATCTTTCCAAAGCCGGCGAGAGCATGACGCTTCAGGGTATTCAGGGCAAGGCCGATATTCAAGACGTTGTTCTTGCGGTATCCAATGCCGAGATGGCGTTGAATACGGTGGTTTCTGTTCGCGATACTGCGATTAAGGCTTATAATACGATTATTTCAATGCCTATCTAAATCGTGCTCTGTGGTTGAGTGGTACAGATTTATCGGGGAAAATTTTTTAGTCACGTATTTTTATATACCTTAGGCATCTAAGCTCGCAGCGGTCGCTTACGCTTTCCTAGCTCGCTAAGATGTTCCAAAGAGCTTGCAGATAAAAAAGACCGGAGTAACGGTCTTTTTTACTTAGCGTTCAGTTGCTGCCACTCTTAAATCTTACTATTCGACTCACATATCGCAATTTTCACCAAAACTTATATTAAAATAACTGTCACCCCTTGGTTGCGGCAGCAGCCATCAAGGGGGCTGCGAGTTTTTTATGAACATCAGCAATGGCGTGCTTGCAGTTGAGGAAAGAGGGAAATTCGAAGATCCCTTGACATTTTTTCTACCGAAAAAATGAGGGATGACTTTAATGTATCTGTCACTCCGGCCT
>UQFU01000050.1 GCA_900540425.1 uncultured Alphaproteobacteria bacterium | reverse complement strand
TCCGGCCTATCTCTCTATTCTGTCACTCCGGCCTCCGAGCCGGAGTCCAGGTCAACATTGCTTCCTTATCCGCCTGGATTCCGGGTCAAGCCCGGAATGACAGGTGAGAGGAGTGTCGTGGCATACAGTACCTTAGGCAGAGATAGTGCACATTGCAAGCATCGCGCCTCTAAGGCACTTAAGCCGAAGCAGCAAATCCGCCGCGCACCTGCCGTGCAGGTCATCCCTCATTTTCGTAAGAAAACGTCAAGGGATCTTCGAATTAATTCCTTCCTGTCACAGCACGGAATTTTTTCTCTTCCTGTCATACCGACCTGTTTTTTTATCTGTCACTCCGGCCTCCGAGCCGGAGTCCAGGTCAACATTGCTTCCATATCCGCCTGGATTCCGGGTCAAGCCCGGAATGACAAATACATTAAAGTCATCCCTCGTTTTCGTAAGAAAACGTCAAGGGATCTTCGAATTTCCCCTTTCCTCAACTGCAAACATTCCGTTGTTGGAGACGCCCATTATACGATTTTTTACAAAAGTTCTGCTGGTGAAATTAGTAGAGTGATTTCTAGGGGCGAAGAAAATCCTAGCGTATATAGAAATACGTGTAGTCGATAGTTGGCGACTGGCAAGCACATCGTGCGCAGACAGAGCCTTACGTGACGAGTGAGCTTGCGAAATCAACTTTCTGAGTTCCCCGTAAAATCGCTCTAATAAACCCCTAGATAAGCTTTTGTTTTTCGGCGCGCAGTTTGTCAAAATACTCCACCCTCTTTTTTATCTCCCGTTCAAAACCGCGCTCGACCGGATGATATAATTTAACGCGGCTGATGCCGTCGGGAAAATAATTGGCGCCGGAAAAGCCGTCTTCGCAATCGGGATCATATTGATAACCTTCGTTGTAACCTAAATCGCGCATCAACTTGGTCGGTGCGTTAAGAATATTTTTCGGCGGCATCAGCGAAAAAGAGGGCCCCGAGCCGCGTGCATCGCTTTATAAACCGCCGCCGACTTCGGTGCCGTCGCCAAATAAGCCGTCAGCTGCATCAAAGCCAAATCGCCCTCCGGAGACCCCAGCCGCTCATACGTCTGCCAGCAGGAAATCGCCTGGGTTACGGCATTCGGATCGGCCATTGATACGTCCTCCACCGCAAAACGCGTCAGCCGGCGAAAAATATACTTCGGATCCTCCCCGGCTTCCAACATCCGCGCCACCCAATAAAGGGCGGCATCGACATCGGTGCCGCGCAAAGACTTATGAACGGCGGAAATCAGATTATAATGCCCGTCGCGCCCCTTGTCATAAACCGGCGCGCGCGAACGGATAATCTTGACAATACTTTCCTTGTCGAAAATCTCTCCCGGCTGCGCATACGCCCAGACCGATTCGGCCAAATTCAAAATATAGCGCCCGTCGCCGTCCGCCGTATCTTTCATAAACTGCCGGGCATCCTCGTCAACCGGAAGCTTTTTGCCCAGTTCTTTTTCCGCCCGTTGCAGCAGCTCCTCAAAATTATCGGAGTTCAACCGGTTCAAAACAAAAACCTGACACCGCGACAACAACGCCGCATTCAGCTCAAAAGAAGGATTCTCGGTCGTCGCTCCGACCAAAATGACGGTTCCGTCCTCAACATAAGGCAAAAAACCGTCTTGCTGCGACTTGTTAAAACGATGGATTTCATCAACAAACAGCAATGTTCCTTTTCCCTGGGTTGCCCGGCGCTCTTGTGCATAAGTAAATACCCGTTTCAAATCGGCCACCCCGGAAAACACCGCGGAAATTTGTTCAAAATATAAATTCGTATGCTCGGCAATCAAACGGGCAATCGTCGTTTTTCCGCAGCCCGGAGGCCCCCAGAGAATAAAAGAGGTAATTTTCCCGGAACGGATCATCCGTCCCAGAGGCGCATTGTCACCCACGACCTGATCCTGCCCCACCACTTCCTTGAGAGATTGGGGACGCAGACGGTCTGCCAGCGGGCGCTTGACCTGCGCCGAAAACAGGGTATCTTCTTCCATTGCCTTATTTTACCGATTCGTTCAAAATTTGTTCTAATATAACAGAAAGAAATTATTTTTTACAGCCCCAAAATCACCGTTCCCGACGCAATTTCTGCATCTGCCTATCACCCGCCGGATCCAGCCAGTGCTTTCGCACCATTTCCCGAACAGGCTCCAGCCTCTCATTCATTCTTTGGGCAAGCTTCGACGTACCTTTAAAATGCAAATTTTCCATAACCTGATTATAATCCTCGCCGGACCGAATATTTTTTGCCGCCCAAATATTTATGCTTTGGGGATTTCCCCGCCAAAAACGCATCCTGTAATTTTCAGAACGTTCAAATTCCTCCGCAATCCGGCGGCAATTTTTCTCCGTCTTCAATTTATCACCCCATAACCTTGCTTCGGCCGTCAAATAAAACCAATATTCATCTTTGCCATACGCCTGCCGGTTGACGATTTCCGCCGTATAAAAACAAATCTTCTTAAAATCCGGCCGACCGTCCGCCGTCAGCATTCTCCGCCTCATGGTCTCGTCAGACAGGGATCTCACCAGTTCTTCTGCCATCGGCCAATAATTATAACAGGCAGACCGCCAACTGCCCATACCCGACCTTAGAGTACCGGCGGCATCTTCCAAAACAAAATCGGCCACATGGGAAAACTCTTCCTTGGTCCGGGTTTTTGCCAACATAACCGCCGTACCGAAAGTATGGGCATGCGTTTCTGCCTTATATTGAAAATACTTCCAGTCCTTGTTCCAACGGCGGGCAAACTGCTTGTCATTTTTATCATATTTAGCACCTCTGACCATATCTCTGTACCGCCTCAAAAAATCGACCTGTCGGTCAACAAACAAATCATATTTTGTTTGCAGAACATGCGCCGATTCATGATAAAAATTCCTGCATTCCAACTCCGGTACAACATCATTGGTATTATAGGCGACGATAATATCCCTGCCCCAAAAATCACTTGCACAATGCGCCGCAATTGCAATATCATGATCCAAAGAATGCAACCCCGTCGCCCAGCGGTAAAAACGCTTGCCTTCCGGCGTATCTTTTATGATATTCATTCCGGACAAAACCTTTGGGGTATCTTCGCCAAACGTCTTTTCCAGGTGCGCCCAAAGTTCCTGTTCTTTCAAAACGCGATGTCCGCGAAAAGTCTTCTCCGCATCGACAAAGCGGCGATAATCAAGCAGCGACACCCTCAATAACTTATCGTCATTAAACAGTTTTTCCAGCCTTGCCGCATCTTCGGCCATATAATCAGCCGTCTGAAAAACATAGGCAGGCACAAATCCCAGATTATCCATTCCGCCGTCAAGATATTTTTCCACGTCTTTTAAGATGTCTTCCGGCTGATAGGTTACAATCATGCTCACCGCCCGCCGCTGATGCGATTCATAATCTTAGCCCCCAAAGTCCGGCGTTTTTCGGCAAACTTCCCAAACAACCGGTCAACACCCAAAATTTCTTCCGTTTTGCGCAGTTTGTCATACAAACGCCCTTGGTGATTATGCTGCTTATAGACTTCATACAGGCGATCCGTTTCGGGAACCACATCGCGAAATTCCCTAAACGCGTCATAAATCTGCCGTTGTGACTTGGCCGCCGCCAAACGATTCCCCAACGCCTGCAAATTCAACTCATCGGCCGACATCTGAACCACCGCCGCACTTCCGAATGCTTCTCCGAGCCAGCCGTATCCCGGCTGCCCCTGTTTCTGCTGCAATTGCTCCAACGGCTCAACAGAAGTGCTGAACACGCGGAACTCATCGCGGCTCATGGCATTTTCCCTCACAATGTTATGTGTAAAAAGCGCAACCTTGTCCAAACTGAAACGGCCGTTAACCTTTCCGAATTCTGCCCGGCCGCGCCGCCCCAGAGTATCAAACTGTTCCAGCATCTTTAACAACGGGCGGTAATAGTTATAATCCGCAGCTTCCTTCCCCCGCCCCTGATGCATCCGGTTCGCCGCCTGCCGCACCAAAAACTGCCGGGCAGACTGATACTCGCGCTCGGTCCTGGTTCGCAGCAGCATCATCGCTGCCCCGAAAAGCTCCGCATGGGCCTCGCCAAGATAGTTAACATAACGCTTTTCTCCCTCAAAAGCCTTCCTGGCCGCCTGTTGGACAGTCCCATTCGCATTCCGCACCCGTTTCTCCAACATAGCGACAACCTTGTCCTCGCGCTCCCCCAGTTTAAGCTTACGCTGCAAGGCATGAGCGGTTTCATGATAAAAGTTATGCAAAGACGACATCGGCGACAAAGCAGCGGCATATAACACCAAAACATTCTTTTCGCCCCACATGCAATAACCGGCCGCATTTTTTCCCATATCCCGGATAGCCGGGTTATATGTTGTCCCGTACATAACCGCCGTCAGACTGTTGCCCTTGTCCAAACCGACGTCTTTCATAAACGCAGTACTGTTTTGCCCGTATCGCATCGTAATCCGCCGCAGCAGCTCTCCGTTATGAACCCTGCGGTTCAAGCCGCTCCTGCCGGCATCAACATTATTATTGTAGCACAAGGCAACACAACTCATCCCTTTTTGAGCCATGCTCCGCTCCAGTTCCCGCCGGTCTGGTTCCCAAAAATCTTCCAACTCCCGAAAATAAGCGGGCTTAACACAAAACGGATAACAGCCGCCGCGAATATATTGTTCTAAATTGCTAAGAACGGTTTCTCTGGAATCATCAAAAATCATCGCCGCATTCTCCTGATATTTCATTCAACTATATCACAAGCGGCAAAATAAGTCAATATTTTGTCTAAATATCATCAGGATTGTCAACGACCATCTGTTTATCATAACCGGACGGTTCTGCCGCCGTTTCCTTGGCCGGAAGCTCCTCCGGATTCTTGTCCGAAACGGCCTCTTCGGCTTCTTTGTTCTGCATCGGAACCTCAAAAGATTCCTCTGTCATCCACCAATCTTCGCTGCTGCTGGCGGCGAGGCGCTTCAATTTTCCGGTCTCAAACTTCACTTTGCGGCTGCTCCAGCGCGACGTAATTTCCTCAGTCAGAACACTGGTCTTGTCCGGAATCTGCGCCTTGTATTCCGAAGCCGCCTCAAATGCCCGGGCAATAAAGACATCAACATCTTCGCCTTTTTCAATTTTGATGCCCGAATTGCGCAGCACGTCAATCAACAGCGGCGGATTCAAATCTTGCGGATTGCGGCGCTGCCAGGTTTCCAAAGCCACAAAACATTTCGGTTTCAGAGCCGATTTCTCAATCATCTCCGAATTATTCAAAAAGAACTCCGTCTGCGCCTTAATCGGACGATGATAAAAACCTTCTGCCAGCAGCAAATGCGTTCCGCGCTTAAACAGTTCTCCTTCATAACGACTGTTCAAAGCTTTGGCAATCCGCCGAAAATAGCTTCCGTCATTCAGCCCGTGCCGGAGCCGCAGCATACCTTTGTTCTTAATCTGCGGAATCTGAACCGACTTGGTGCCGAAAACCGCCAATTCCTCAAGCTGCTTGCTCATTCCCTTATTATCCGAAGCCGTCAGCAGCTTATACGTTGCCGCCGCTATAATGCTCTCCAGCCTCTCCCAGCCATACAGCTGCTGTATTTTCTGCAGATCGTTGGATACCAGCAAAAACGAAACCTTAGCGTTCAATCCCGAACCGACGCCGTCTTCCAAAGAATTATATTTCGGCAGCTTGGCCAAATCGTCCATCACCACCATCAGCGGATATCCGCCAGAGTTGCGATGCACCGTCAGCGCGTCTTCAATCAGCATATCCATAAAGAAACGGCTCATATAATCATTGTTATACACGTTATAAACCGTTGAAACCTGCCAAACGCCGTATTGGTTTTTAACCCCGCGCGACTGCCGCAAATAAAAATCGCTGACTGATGTCCGCTCTCTGACGACCTTATTCCGAAAAACGGTCAATGGCTTGAGCAGCATCGGAAAAACAATATTGCGCTGCTTTTTGGAAAGATAAAAAATCTGCCGCAGCTCATGCTTCACCCGCGGATGATACCCAAACAGCGCCGCCTCTTCCAAAAACTCTTCCAACAACAATTTCCAAACATCTTCATCAGCGGGGCTGTCCTGGGCAATCAGAAAATAACGCTGAATCAGAAAATCGGCAAACATCGGCAGACACATCTCCCGCCCCTGCCATTCTTCCGGAATGCCCCCCCAGCTTCCGACCGGAAGGTAATTATCCCAGTTAAGCTTGTTGCTTTTGGCCA
This sequence comes from uncultured Alphaproteobacteria bacterium, assembly GCA_900540425.1. Lineage (GTDB taxonomy): Bacteria > Pseudomonadota > Alphaproteobacteria > RF32 > CAG-239 > MGBC133411. The sequence goes on along the minus strand of UQFU01000050.1, from coordinate 6,796 downwards.
GAGCAATAATCTTCCGGCTGATTTTTTCGGGCATCATAACATAATACCCCAGCAACAGTTCGCGATCCTCCCGAAACACCGAGCCTTTTTCGGAAATTTTGGTCAGAAAATAATCATTGGCCGCCGCCTGCTCAACCTTGGCCGTAAAAAACTGCAATAAACCGTCCAGCGCAATCTGGCTCAGACGGTCCCAGTAATTTTCTTCCGCCACCGTCCGGTCCTGCCCCAGCAAAGCTTTTGACAAAGCCAGAATATAACGCTCGCGCTTGCTTCCGCCCCGGGGCAGGTTACGCGGCGAAAGGGGATTCCACCGCGGCCAGTACTCGCCTTTGTCAGGATTGTCGCTCAACCGCCAGTCAAAATAGAAAACCGGCCCCAGCCGTGCCCGGTAACCCGCCGTATATTTGGCCAGAATGCCGTTGTCGTCTGCCGCGGCAATACAAGCCTTGTCCGATTCCAAAATTGAAGGAATGGCAACCCCGGAAGTCTTTCCCATTCCGGATTCGCCCAAAACCCAAACGCTGTAAGTGTCGCCGAGACGGAGATCCCGATCAAAAAAACGCCCCAAATACATCAAAAACCCGTTCAGCAGCCCCATCTTCCGAACATCATTTTCGGTTGCCAGATGATTTTCCAAACGAAAACGCAGCTTTGTAAAAACCTTAAATTCCGCCAGCGCCCGCCAAATCGCCCACCCCAGAATGATCGGCGACAAAAAAGGGATTGCCATTCCCCAGGAAAAATCGCCTTTTTCCCAAGATACGCCCAAAACCTGATACCACTCCCGATAAGCATCGGCAATTTTCAGCGGATTGTTTTTCAAACTCCAGATAAATTCGCCGACCCGGTTCAGATTCTTGGCCGACAAGCCGTACTGTACCAAATGCGCCAAACCGAGCAGCAGCGCAAGAACCAGCAGCAATGCCGCAATAGCCGCAAACACGGCCAAAATAATCTTTATTTTTTTTCCGAAAATGGATATAAAACTTTTCAGAGCCGCCGTTACATATGCCATAAAAAGCTCCTAATCACGCGACCTTCCCCGGGCATCCATCATCCGCTCGGCCTGGGCGCGCTCCTTTGCTTTTTCCTTGGCCTGAGCCAACGCCTTTTCTTCGGCGGCGCGCTGCATCAGCTCCCGCTTGCGCTCTTCCAAAAGACGCTGCTTCTCCAGTTCCCTCTCATGCTCTTTTTCTGTTCCGCCCTGTTCTTGCCGCTTTTCCTGCTCACGGCGGCGGGCTTCCTCTTCTTCCTGCTGTTCTTCCTTGCGAACGGCAGCCTTTTCTTCGGCAGCACGCTGTATCAAAGTCCTCTTTCGTTCTTCCTCAAGCTGATGAGACAGCTCCTGCCCGGACTGCCTTTCACTGCCGAGAACCGGTTCTTCTCTGCCGTTTTGTTCTTCGGCGGCAGACGGCACAGCATCCCCGGCTCCGCTTTCTTCCCGAACCGGAGTCCGCGTTTGGGCAGACGCTTCTGCCGCTGGACGCTCCCTTTCGGGCTTCCGTTCTGCAATGTCTTCCCGCGGCATTGCGGCTGTTTCCTCGCGAAGAGCCTGACGTTCGCCATTTTCCTGACGACCGGACAAACGCGCCTGTTTTTCCTGCTCCATCTGCGCCAGCATTTCTTTCTTCCGCGCCTCAATCGCCGCCCGCAATTCGGCATTATGCGATTTTACTTCCGCTTCCCTTTCGCCGCGGATATGATCCAGCGCTTCAGAATCTTTAACCGGCGGCTTGGGCGCCCCGCTGCGAAAAACTTTCTTGCCTACCTTCAATATCTGTTCAATGCTGATACCCTTGTGCTTGGTTGTGTCAATAACGCCAAACTGCCCACGGCCGAAAAACAAACCTTCCAAATCAATGTTCAGCTTTTTGGCCTGCGGCTTTTTCGGCGCCAGCAGCTTTGCCAGTTCCTGCGCATTCGGCACCCGCCCCAACGCCTGGGCAATCTGCTCGGGCGTAATTTTACACTCGCTCAAATCCAAACCGACAATATTCACGCCTGTAAAATCACAGCCGGTAAAGTCCACGCCGCGCAGACTGACTTTGCTCAAATCAATTTTCGACAAGTCCAGCAGCGTCAGGTTGATTTTGGTCAGATTAAGCTTGTGGGGATAATACTTTGCCAGATACTCAATCAGGGCCTGCAGTTCCTCAATCCCCAGCTCGTCAATGGTAATGTCCAAAAGCAGCGCGCCTTCAATGTCGGCTTCGCTGAGTTTGACTCCGTTGAGAATTGCGCCGCTGAAATTGGCATTTTTAAGAACCGTCCCCGACAAAACCGCCCCGGTCAAATCGGCTCCCGAAAGATTGGCCTCCGACATATTGGCGCCAGAAAAATCTACCCCCTTCAGATTACAGCCCGAAAAATCCACTCCGGTCAAATTTGCCACCGAAAAACTGGCGTTTTCCAGATTCTCGCCGGCAAATTTTCCGCCTTCCAGATTTTTTCCCGTAAAATCTATCGTCCCGCCGCCGGCATTGCCTAACAAAGACTGCCCCGAAACGGCAGACCAGCTGACTTCGCCGTCATCGCCGGACGGTTTGGGAAAAGGCTTGGAAGATGTGCGGCCGCCCACAGATTCCGCTGCTGGTTGCTCCGAAGCATCAAAAAAATCGTCGCGAACCTTCAAGCCTTTGTCTTGTTCCGGCGCCGCTCCGGAAACGACGGCATCGCCGCGCGAATTTTTCAGCTTCTCGCGAATTGCCTCCAGCCCGAAATCTGTCTTGTCTTCATCACTCATATTCTGATGCCCGAATTATTGCCGTATTGGTTATAATACAGTATGTTTCCCGATTTGACAAACATTTTATCAGCGCAAAATACACCCGAAACGGTCATTTTTCAGCCGTTCGCACAAATCCGCCCAGCCGCCGTCCGCAGATTCGACAATCAGCCGATACCAAACCTGCCCGTTCACATGGGCGCGCTCAATTTTCGGCGTAACGTTCTGCAGTTCGGGATAAAGCTGGCGCAGCATCTTCCACTCCAAATCGGCATTTTCCTTTTGCAAATACGCGCCTAACTGCAAAATTTTCCTTTTGTTGTAATCGACATCAACGGCTTTGGCTGTTGCCGCCGCCTTTTGCGGCAGAGCCGCCGTCTTTTTGATTTCCGGAACCCGACCGTCCAAAGCATGGCCGCCGCCAAGCTGTTTTTTCTCTTCCACCAGTTGTTCAAGCCAGTTTTCGCCTTTGGCCCAGTCCTCGTCCTTTACGCTCCAGCCGCGGGACTCTTTTTTGGGCGAATTGGAAAGCATGCTGACCAGGTCCTGATTAAAAGCGATTTTCAGATTCTCGTTAATAACCTTAATGTCCTGCCCCAGCAAAACTTCGCTGAACGGAGAAAAACCGGCATAAAAATACAACGAGCGCAAAGCCACCGCCCGTTCCGCCAAAACCTGGCTTTCCTGCATTTCGTTTGCCAACAGCTTATTCTTCAAATTCAACACTTCAAGCTTGTCTTTGTAACCGCCGCGAAAACCTTTCTCCTTGGTGCGGATCTCCTTCTGCTGCTTGGCAATTCGCTCCCGAACCGTCTGCAAATCGAGCGACGTCAGATTAACCAGATTGTACGCCAGCTCCACCTGGGCAAAAACAGCGGTGCCCAAATCCTGATACACCACGTCGCGATAAGCCTTTTTCCGATTCGGATTATTCTCTTTCCGATAATCCATAGCCGAAATCAGCAGATTTTCGGAAACTTTCATTGCCCGGCGCACCAACCCGTCCGCATAAAGGGGATCCTTAATGTCATAACCGTTAATCTGTAAATGTTCCACTTCCGGATAATTTTGCATAACCTTATTTTGGATAGCGGCAAATTCATTGTTATAACCGTTGCGCTTGGCTTGCAGCAGCTCGCTGCGGTTGGCGGCCGCCGTCCGCTGAAACGTCTCCATGGTAAAATTGCGGTCAAAATCGTCAAGCTCATAAAAACGGCGCCCTTCCAAAGTAATTTTCTGATCGTCGGAACGAACCAGACGGGCATACTGCGCCACATTGTTAAGCAAAGTGTTGCGAACCTGATTTTGCTCCAGCAGGGCAACTTCAATCCCTTTTTTATACTCAATGTCGGCATCGCTTAACTTGCCGTTGCGCTCCATTTTTTGCTTGAGAGCCTCTAAAATTTTAAGTTCTTTCTTGCTCTCGCGGTCAATTTCCTTAATTTTTTTCAGCCCGAACAAAGCGTCTTCATGCGCCTTGATTGCCGCCAGCGCCAAATGCTGCGACGACTTGGCAAACAGATAATCCTCCTGCGCCGCCGGATTGTTCTCCAAACTGTTCTCGGCAAAAATCACCGCAAAATCAAGCACCCGCAAAGCGTCATACAACTGGCTTTCCTGCCCTGCTTTCACATTAAGCACGCTGCGGATCAAATCCCTTGCCGACAGCTTGGGATCGCCGGGTTCCACTTTGCTTTTCATATTTTGGCGCGTAGCATTGATATTGTATTTTACCGCCCGCGCCATTGACGTATAAACGTCCAGACGCCCTTTGACTTCTTCGGGAACCGCCTCCGCCGGCACTTCTTTTTCGGCTTCGCTGAGCGTCAGCGTTTTTTTATCGCTGCCGCAGCCCCACAACGCCGCAGCCGCCAAAAAAATTCCCACAGTCCTGACATAATTTTTCCTCATCGCGGAAGCTCCCCTTGTATTTTGCATGCTGTAACAATATGTAACAAGAATTTAAAAGCTTTTTATCAAAAAAGATGCTATATGTAAACCAAAATATCACGTACATTGATTTTATATGAGGTTAATCAACATGAATAACACGATTAAAGTAGCGGTTATCGGCGCTGGCATGATGGGCAAAAACCATCTGAAAACCTACAAAAACATCAAAGGCATTGAACTGGTCGGCGTTTATGACATTTTCCCCGATGCCACCAAAACCGCTGCGGAAACTTTCGGCATCAAAGCGTTTTCGTCTATGGAAGAAGTCGCCAAAAACGTTGACGCCGTGAGTGTCGTAACCACCTCGGTAACTCACGCGGAAGTCGGCAGCTTTTTCTTAAACCGCGGCATCCATTGCCTGATTGAAAAACCGCTGGCCACAACCGAAGAAGAATGCCAAATGCTGATTAAGGCAGCCAAAGACAACAACGTCACCTTGCTCGTCGGACATATTGAACGCTTCAATCCGGCGGTTGAACAAATGGGTAAGATTCTGTCCGACACTTCCAAGATTCGTTCGCTCACCGCCCAGAGAATGTCTGCCGCCAGCGGCCGCATTACCGACGTCGACGTTTCAATGGATTTGATGATTCATGATATTGAAGTTATCCAGTCTCTGGTCAAATCTCCGGTTGTCAACGTACAGGCCGCCGCGGTCAAAACGCCTGACCACAAATCCGGCAAAGATTACATCACCGCGTTGGTCGAATTTGCCAACGGTGCCACGGCCAACCTTACGGCCAGCCGCATAACTCAGGCTCGCGTCCGCACCCTGTCAGTTACAACCGATACCAATTATATTGACATGGATTTCATTAACCAGAGCATCAATGTCCACACCCAGGGACGCATGCCCTATGTTAATCAGGAAGAAATCCCCGAATGGATGCACTACGGCCTCAAAGGCAGCGTTGAACAGTTGTTCATTCCGACCAACCAGCCGCTGCAAGCCGAGCTGACTCACTTTATCAACTGCGTCAGAGGCGAAGAAACGCCCCGCATCAGCGGCGAAAACGCTCTCGACGCCCTGCGGGTCATCTGGAAAGTTCAGGAAAAACTGGGCTTTTTCAGCCAGGATAACACCGACAGCCTGAGCATTGCTGCAGAATAAACCGCAATGCCCCGCTATAAAATTACGGTAGAATATGACGGGACCAATCTCCTGGGCTGGCAGCGCCAGTTGGACGGTCCCTCCGCACAAGAGCATTTGGAAAATGCTCTTTTTGCTTTTACGCATCAGGCTTCTGAAGTCTGTGCCGCCGGCCGAACCGATGCCGGCGTTCACGCCCTGGCACAAGTTGCTCACTTTGACACTCCCGGAGAATGGGACCTCTACCGCCTGCGCGAAGCCTTCAACGCCAATTTACGCAATGCCGAAGCACCGGTTGTCGTTTTGCGGGTCGAACCGGCCGCCGATGATTTTCACGCCCGGTTTTCGGCAATCGGTCGCGGTTATGTTTATCGGATTCTCAACCGCCCGGCTCCTTCGGTTATTGAGCGGAACCGGGTTTGGTGGATTCCGTATTCGCTGAACATCGATGCCATGCGCCGGGGAGCAAAATACCTTCTCGGACACCATGATTTCAGCTCTTTTCGGGCAGCGGCCTGTCAGGCCAAATCCCCCCTAAAAACCTTAGACAAGCTGGATATTGAAAAACGCGGAGATGAAATCGTCTTCACCGTTGAAGCTCGTTCTTTTCTTCACCACCAGGTCAGAAACATGGTCGGTACCTTAAAAATGATTGGTAACGGCATTATTCCGCCGGAAGAAATCCTAAACATTCTCGAAAAAAAAGACCGCAAAGCCGCCGGCCCTACCGCGCCGGCATGCGGCTTATATCTCAACAAGGTCATGTACTAAGCCCTCTTTGAGGGCCACAACATCCCTTCCCCCCGCTTTCGCTGACAGCAGGTCATAGTGCTAAAAAAAAATTGCCATTCGTCAAACGAATGGCAATTAATAGATAAATAGACAAATAGTTAATTAGAAAGCGAGGACACACCTGACGTAATAGTAGTAGCTCTTATTGTTGTCGAACACAAGGCCGTCATAGGCGCCCACGAACCACGCGCCGTAGTAGTGGTTCTCGGACGAAGACCAAATCCAGCCGTCAAGTA
>UQFU01000049.1 GCA_900540425.1 uncultured Alphaproteobacteria bacterium | reverse complement strand
AGAGCACATTCGCCACTCTGCGGAGTATCGGAGAAAGAAAAACATAATAATACTTGTTACCCGAACTCTTTAACTTAAAAAGCGAGGACACACCTGACGTACCTGTAGGTGTAGTCCTTACCGTACCAGCTCATATGGCCGTTACCGGCGTTCACGTTCCACGCGTAGGAGGTGTAGACGTCGCCCTCGGACGAAGACCAATGCCATCCGTTCTGAATGGATGCTCCACCAGCAGCACTCAAACCGGCATTTACAGCCGTTTTATTTGTCCATACAGAGGCATAGAGTTCACCCTGTGCGGGGAGGTACCATTGTCCTTTAGACGTACCCGTTGTCGTAAAATTATAACAATATCCCGGCGCATAATTGGTGACGCTGCTGCCATAATAACTAACCCAAGCTGCTGTATTGCTCTTGCCGTTAAAATCTGTAGTATGGGGCGAAGAGCTGTAATTTGGAATACCACTAATATCATCACAGTAGAGACTCCAATACATACTGCTAGTCGTAGTCAAGTTAATCGCCAGTCTCTTTGTTCCCTCCGCATAACTAACCACCCCAATCGGGGTTTTGCCGCTCACCTTGCACGAACTGCAAGTACTGTCGGAATACAAAATATTCCCAATGTCGCAGGTTTGTTTACAAGCCACAACGCAGGCATTGTTCTCCCAGTTATATCCTTCGGCACATGCTCCAACTTTGGTCTTATATTTCATCCCGTCGCAAGAATCACAGCTATCACCTTTGAGGTAACCCTCAGGGATTTCGTTTTCAAAATACGGATAGCCGCTGCACTCCGAGCAGCATTCCTTATACCATTTCTCACTCCCGCTCAAACAGACTTCCGTCCCCGTCTGTCCTCCCTTCTCACAACGGATAAATCCATCCGCCGCACAGTCGTTGAGTTCTTTCTGATACCTCACACCATCGCAAGATGAACAACTCTTCCCCTGGTGATACCCGGACGGAATTTCATCCGCCTTATACGGATAATCCAAACATTCATTGCAACACTTTCCATATAAAGGTGAATAACTGCAAAGTTCCTCGTCGTCCAGCTTCCAACCATCCTGGCACTCGCTCACATAATCTCCGTCCTCTTCTTCGCATGCCCGTTTATAATCCGCCTTGCACCTTTTATATAACGCCAACCCGTTCGGACATTGCTCATCGGCATATTCCGGAATTGTACAGTCTTCCGCCAATACCGTATAGCCGTTATCCCCACACCATTTCTGATTATTGCACTTAAGATAGGAGGCATCTTCGGGACAATATTCCACATACGAAAACTCCGAACAGACAATCTCCCCGTTGGGCAGATATCCGTCCGAACGGCAAATCCGCCCGCTGGGATCGCTGCTGCCGACCGGCTTCTCCACACAATCGGGCAAAAAACAAATTGCCGCCTGCGCCTCTCCGCAAACGAACAGCAGCCCGCCGCCCATTCCGCCCAACATCAGAGCAGCGCTGCTGACGCTTAAAGAAAAGCGTAAAGCAGCTTTTACCCGGCCGCAACCAAACGGCCCGAATTTGTTAAAATCCCGCATGATGAAAATCCTTCTATGAATAAAAACTAGACAAAAGAAAATGTTTTACAAAACCAGCGATTCTCCCACAAACGATTCCATATATAAGAATTATCATAATATATTTTTCCAAAATGTGCAATAATTTATTGTCATGCCCTAAGGAATTTTGTCAATTAATTGAACATAATAAAAGCGGAATCTATCTCGATTCCGCTTTTCGCCAACCCGCAAAATCATCAGATGATGAAATCCGGAATAATTCCCTGCCTTTCCGCGTAGGCAGCCAGATTGTCTTCCCCTGCCTCCCGCATTTTCAAAGCGGCAATTCCGGTTTGCGTCAGAGCGGTTCGCATACCATAGTCCCGGCCGCCTTTAATATCCGTTTCCAACGTATCGCCCACCATCAGCATCCGGCTTCGCGGCGTCGGGTTCCCCTCAAAAACAAAATCATAAATATTCCGATGCGGCTTGCCGTAATAAATCACTTTTCCGCCCAGTTTTTCATACAGTTCGGCCACGCTTCCCTGGCGCACAACCGGCTCGTCATACTGATTTTCAAAAGCGCGACAGTCCGGATTCGCACAAATCAGCGGCTTGCCCAAAGAAACCAAATATCCTAATTCTTCGGCAAACGGTTCCATCGTCAGATAATCCTTCCAAGAGTCGCCTTCTCGGGTCTGGGGCACGCCGGCATACACAAAATCCGCTTCTTCCGGCGCCGGCAGTTCCTGATAGGGGCTGCGGGCAAACAGCACCTTGCTCGGCCGCCCGAACTGATAAAACTTCAGCTTTCGGACATCGCGCGAAAAAGCATCTTCTGCCGCATCTCCGGAAGTAACCAGCCTTTCATAATGAACGCCCCTCAAAAATCCGCGTCCGGCATAAACCGTTTCCTGCGCCGGCGACAAAGCTGTTGAGTTTGACATAATCACCACTCGTTTTCCGGACTGCGTCAAAATCTTCATAACCTCGTCAAAACCGGCTATCACTTTTTTCCCGTCCCAAATAACGCCATAGATGTCAAAAACAAAAACATCAAAATCGTCTTTAATTTCCAAAATATTTTTTGCTGGCATTTTCCGCCTTTCCCGTTTATGATGCTGACCAATTCCCGGAGGATATTCATGATTGACTATACTAACGATTATTTGCTGAATTTAAAGGTAAAAATTTTCCAGCCTGTTAACGGGTACCGGGCTTCGACAGATGCCGTACTGCTTTCGTCCCTTCCCGACAAGGTCAAAAAGGGCGACGCCGTTTTGGACGTCGGCTCCGGAACCGGCGCCATATCATTGTGCCTGGCTCACCGTTTCCGGCAGCTCGGCATCAGCATCTGCGGATTCGAACTTCAGAAGGAACTGGCTTCTTTGTCTGCTCAAAGCGCCGCCGCCAATGGGTTTTCCGATTTTTTGAACTACTGCTGCACCGATATCCGCAGCCGCAATATCCCTTTTCCGCCCGGAAGCTTCCAACACGTCATAACCAATCCGCCGTATTCTGCCGCCGACATGAAAAGCCCCAATCCCGGAAAATCTCTGGCTCACAATTTTGAACACTTCAGCCTTGGCGAATGGATACGTTTCTGCTTGAAAATGCTTGCGCCTTTCGGTTATTTCTATACCGTTAACCGGGCAGAAGCCCTGCCCGAAATTCTTTGCGCGCTGCATGGCCGCGCCGGAGAAAACGTTATCATTCCGATATATTCCAAAACCGGACAAAGCGCCAAACGCGTTATCGTCTGCGCCCGAAAAGACAGCAAGGGCCCCGCGGCTGTCCTCCCCGGTTTTACCGTCCACAACGATGACGGCACCTACACGCCTTCTGCCGAAGCGATTCTGCGTGACGGGAAAAGCTTTTGGGAAATCGGAAATTAATTGCCTGCCGTATTGTCGTCGCTGTAAAAAGTTACGCCGCCGCCATTGTTCTGAGCTGTTTTTATCGCAGCAATCGCCTGGTCCAGCAGCTTTTTGCCGGAACGGGCAACCACCGGAAAAACGCTCACGCCGATACTGCTGTGAATCTCATGACGGGCCAGATTGTCCTCAACCCCTTCGTCCAGAATTGATTTAATCTTATGCAGTTCAACGTCCAAATCGCTGACATCCTGCAAATCGCTCATCAAAATCCAGAACTGGCTCTTGATGCCCCGAGCAACCGTATAGCTCTTCTTGAGCGAAAAAACCAGCTTGGACGCCAGCTTTTTGAGCACATATTCTTCCATGCCCAGCTGTTGCAAACTGAAAATATTGTCAATGGAAACCGCAGCAACCGCGATCATGTTCTTTTGAACCGCAGCATCTTTGTAAGCCTCGCGGTTGACGGCAACGCGAACCCGATCCTCAAACAGATAAAAGCTCGGCAAACCGGTCAGCGGATCATACAGTCCCGCCGCATTGCCCACAATCTGAATTTTCTTAACCTCGGTGTCCTGCAATACCTTGCTGCCGATTAAAATAAAGGCAAAATGATTGTCGTCGGGAATATACATCGCTTCCATGGAGGTTTCGACAACATTCCCGTTCTTCGCCTGCAGGTGAATAGAAACCTTTTTGGCATCGGTCAGCATAACGCCGATATTTTCCGCCAGCAAATTCCAGTCGTCGCGCTTTACAAAATCCAAAAAATTATGCCCGAGCATTTCGTCATCGGACATATTCAACACATCGCGCACCGTTTGGTTAATATATTCAACCTTATCGTCACAAATGATAATGACCGGCCGCACGGAATCTGCCAAAAACTTGCTGATTAAATCGCTCAGACGCACGTCCGCATTTTCAATAAAATCAGGCTCTTTCCCCGCCTCATCCTCAGTACTGACCGAACCGTCCTCCGCCTCGGCCTGCGGCGTTACCGTAATTCCCGGAATAATGGCTTCATCGTCAAAATCTTCAAGATTCGCCAAAACTTCGGTTCTGCCTTCCCTTTTTCCGCCCGGCACTTCTTGCCGGGAAAGGCCGTCTTCGGACACGCCTTCCAGATAATCCAGCGAAAAATCATCAACTATATTCTGAGCGTTATTTTCCATGGTCTCTTTTTCTCTGTTAACCGTCTTTATCATAGGAAATATAGCTTAAAAAAGGATTAACCCGCCGAAATCTTTGCGCTTTATTAATAAATCTTGTTCTAAAATAAGCCAACTTGGAAATCAGAGAAAGAGATTTGACCATGGCCGATGAGGAAATACAGAAGGAACAAACTTCCGCACCGTCAACACCACCGCCTGTTGCCGGCAGCACGTCTGCCGGAAGCTTTCTGATCAAGGAGCGATTCGAAGTCCTTTTCGATTCTCCTTTGCCCCAGCATAATGCAAATGATGCGCTGGCCTACAAAGTGTCTGACCGCATTAATCCCAAACGCGAACTTTTTGCCTTGGTCTGCAGCAATGAAACATCGCCGCGTTTGTCTCTGATTCCTTACCTGAAATCAATCGACAATTCCCATATCATGAAACTGGTTGACTATGGTATTGCGGTTTGTCCGCCGCACAACATCCAGCAAATGGCCCTGATATACCAGCTTCCGGGCGGCCCGCGGATTACCGGCTTTGACAAAGTTCCCGACCTCAGGAAAAATCCCGAAAAATTCAAACAGATTTTCTTTTCTCTGATTTCGGCGCTCGAATGCCTTAAAAGTTACAGCCTTACCCATCGGGCCATCCGTCTGGACAACATGTATTTCAAAGACGAAACCTGTTCGGAAATTATGCTCGGCGACTGCCTGGCCGGCTTTCCTGCCTTTCATCAGCCGCCGGCTTATGAAACAATCGAAAGCCTGATGTCCGATCGTGAAGGGCGCGGTGACGGACATGATTCCCAAGACATCTATGCCGCCGGAGTTGCCGTCCTGAGCATGCTCTACCGCAAAGATCTGCTCAAAGATTTAAGCGCGCCGGAAGTCTTGCGCCTCAAACTCAAACGCAGTTCCTATTCGGTTCTTACCGCCGAAGACAAAATGCCCAATCCTTACGTTAACCTGTTCAAAGGCATTCTGCTGGACCACAGCGACGAAAGATGGACCTATACGCAAATCTACAACTTCCTGGACGGCAAACCCAACAGCTTTGGGATTTCCGGCAATTCGGAAACACCGAAAAAATCGCTGACTGTCGGAGGCGAAAAGTTCTATACGCCGACCGGCGTTGCCCTCGCTTTGCAAAACAATCCCCAAGAAGCCATGGAACTGATTAACAACGGCAAACTTCTCGAATGGGTCCGCAGCGGTATTGAAGACGAAAAGCTATATTCCAAACTCGAAAAATTCTTCAAGCAGGGAACCGGAGGAACCCTCCCCCAGATTATCGTCTGCAAAACCTGCATATTGCTCAATCCGGCCGCGCCGATTCGCTACGATGGCGTTGCCGCTTTCCCGGACGGCATGGCCAAAGCGGTCTTCTATGCGCTGAAGAACAGGGGAAACCTCAAACCGTTTATTGACATTTTCAGCAATGATCTGATTAAAACCTGGTATATGGAGCAAACCAATGCCCGTTCGCCGGTTAACGCCGCAGAATTCAAAATATACATCAACCGCCAGGATTACGGCTACGGCATAGAACGCATAATTTACGATATCGACGCCGACCTGCCCTGCAGCAGCCCCTTGTTCGGAGACGAATTTGTCATCTCGGTTCCCCAGATTCTGAAAGCTCTGGACAATACCTATGCGGAAAAGGTTGTCACTACAGCGCCTTTTGATAAGATCATCATTGCCTATCTGCGCTGCAAACTCGGCAAAAAAATCGACAACATCCTTACCGAAATAAACTCAAGCAAAACGACCACCCAAATCAGCGGCATTCTCCACCTCTATTCCGATATCCAGAAAAAACTCGGGCCGGCTCAGCTTCCGCATCTGGCGCAATGGCTGATTAACTACTCCATTCCGCTGATAAAAAGCTATCATAACGTCAAATACCAAAAATACCTTGAACATGAAATCGTCCGCTACGCCAAAGACGGACGCCTGATGGACGTATACGGCATTTTGGAAAATGAAGAAGCACACAACAATGATCTCCGGCAATATGTTCTGGCCGTAAAAGAAACCAACGGATTGATTGCCCTCAAAACCCGGCTGCTGAATGACAGCGGCAAAATAGAAGAAGAAACCAGAGAGACCGCATTGCGCATCGGCACCATCATTGCCATACTCGTTATGACTTTTTCCTTGATAATCAACCTCATTAATTGGATTGTCAAACAATGAAAACAAACGCTTCAACATCGTCATCCGGCACCAACGCCTTCAAAAAACTGTCTACGTTTCAGAAGTGGTGCGCCCTCATCACCTTTCTGATTGTGCTCCTGACCACCCTGCCTTTCACAATCGTCTTGCTGATTGGCATGCTGCCAACCTTTACAATTCTGCTCACCGACCCTCGAAATTCCTCCAAGCTGATTATCGTCGGCTGTTTTAACCTCGCCGGCGTCTTTGTTTATATTCTTGACATTATCGGCAATTTCTCGCTTACGCATGCTTTTGTGGTCGTCGGCAACATTTTCAATCTGATTATCATGCTCAGTTCCGCCGCCTTTGGCCTGATTGTTTATAGCGAGCTGCCCAACCTGTTCTTGTTTTTCTCGCGTATCTCCGCCCAAAAAAGGCTCGAAAACATCGACCGCAAATTGGAACGCCTGACCGAAGAATGGGGAGACGAAATTCTTAACAATCAGGCCTCGGCCAAAGAAAAAAAATAATTTCACATCAAAAAAAAGCTCCCGAAATTTTCGGGAGCTTTTTTCAATATCCCCCTTATTGCATTGCCGCAATCGTCTTTTTGATTTTCTTAATCGAATTCAGCTCAATCTGCCGGACTCTTTCTTTGGAAATATCATAAGTTTTGCTCAAATCATCAAGAGTTATCGCCCGTTCGTTCAACCGGCGTTTGAACAAAATATCTTTCTCCCGCGGATTCAGACAGGACAACGCCTGATTAAACAACCGGCGCCGATACTGCATCGTTTCCGAATGGGCCAGGATGTCTTCCTGGTTCGGCTTGCCGTCGGCAATAAAATCCATCCACTCCGTTCCGCTTTCCGATGAAGAATCAATTACCGTATTGAGAGAACCGTCATGCGATTTCAGCCGCATGTTCATATCGGTAACATCTTGCACGCTCACGTCCAAAGAAGCGGCAATATCCCCAAGCACGTCGGCCGAAAGCTCACGGTCATCCATAACCTTAAGCTGGTTTTTAATTTTGCGCAAATTAAAGAACAGCTTCTTCTGCGCCGCTGTCGTCCCGATTTTGACCAAAGACCAGGAATTAAGAATGTACTTCTGAACCGATGCCTTGATCCACCATAAAGCATAGGTCGAAAAGCGAAAACCCTTCTCCGGTTCAAATTTGTTAACAGCATACAGCAAACCGATATTCCCTTCCGAAATCATCTCGGCCATCGGCAAACCGTATCCTTTGTACTTGGAAACGACTTTAACGACTAATCTCAAATGGGAGGTAACAAGTTTGTAGGCAATTTTGCTGTCTTTGGTTTTCTGATATTCGACAGCGAGTTCATACTCTTCTTCTTGTGCCAGTATCGGATATTTCCGAATGCTTTGCAAATAACGAACCATATTCAGTTCAGGTGAGAAGTCTAGTCCAGATAGTCCGAATAGTTTATTATCCATCTTGGGACTCCTTCATATTCATAAAAATAGTTCAATGGTAGTTTATTTGAATAACTGCAAATAGCAACCTATACTTTGGTTATATGCACAATCTTTTACCCGCCGCGCAAAACCCGCAGCAATCGAGCCATATCCTCCGGAAAATCCGAATGAAACCGCAGCTCTTTTCCGCTGACCGGATGCACAAAGCCCAAAGTTGCCGCATGCAGCGCCTGGCGCGGAAAAGTCAGTACCGCATTCTTTTCGGCCTCCGTCCTGAAACGCAAACCGCTCTTCTTGGCTTTTTCATAAACCTGATCCCCAATCAGGCTGCACCCCAGGCTGGACATATGAACGCGGATCTGATGCGTCCGTCCGGTCTCCAAATTACACTGAACCAAAGATGCCGCCTGCCCAAAAACCTCTGCGGTCTTATAATTGGTAACCGCAGCTTTGCCGCCGGTCTTGAGAACCGCCATTTTTTTCCGATCATACGGGCTGCGCCCGACATTGGCTTCAATCCGCCCCGCCAAAGGAGCGGGAACACCGTAAACGACGGCAAAATACGTCCGTTCGATAGAATGTACAAAAAACTGCTCGCACAAACCGCGATGGGCAATATCATTTTTTGCAGCAACAATCAGCCCGCTGGTATCCTTGTCAATCCGATGAACGATTCCCGGACGCTTGACACCGCCGATTCCCGACAGGTTATCGCGACAATGAAACAAAAGCGCGTTCACCAGCGTTCCCCGGGGCGCTCCCGGAGCCGGATGAACCGTCATGCCGGCCGGCTTGTTGACCACAATCAAATCCCGGTCTTCATACGCCACGTCAAGCGGAATATCCTCCGGCTCCGGATCGGCTTCTTCCGCCGCCGGCACCTCCAACTGATAAATGTCGCCGCAGCGAACCCGGAAGGCATTATCCACAATCAGGCCGTCGTCGGCAGAAAGGTTGCCACCGGAAACCAAGCGCTGTATCTGCGAACGGGACATTTCCCCAAAACATGCCGCCAAAAAACGATCCAGACGCTGTCCCTGCTGCTCCGGCGTCACCGCCGGACTGAAAAATATCTTGTTCTCGTTCATATTCATATTTGAAAAATTAAAAATTTATTATAAAATACAGGCTAATCTGATTTTTGCAAGGAAATAAAGATATGGATAAATTAAAAGCTGTCAAATTTCTGGTCGCGGTGCTGACCTTTTTGCTGGTTCTGGGAACACTATCGGCTCTGACCCTGATTTACCGGCGAGCCGGACGCCATGTCGAAAACTCTCCGGCAGCAGCCG
This sequence comes from uncultured Alphaproteobacteria bacterium, assembly GCA_900540425.1. GTDB lineage: Bacteria > Pseudomonadota > Alphaproteobacteria > RF32 > CAG-239 > MGBC133411. Next base: position 3,644 of record UQFU01000049.1, on the reverse strand, counting down.
AACTCAACCTCCGCCAGCCCCAGGGCAGCCGGATTGCCCGTTTTCTTGAAAAAGACGGACAACTGCATATTTTGATAAAAGACGGCGGCATGTCCGACCGCATTCTGATACTTTCCCCTGACAATCAGAAAATCCAACAGGAAATTAAGATAAACTGAAGGTGTAATCATGGCCGAAAAAAATTCTCAAAAAATCCCCGGACTTGACCGTTTGGAAGACGAATTGTTCATCAATAACGATTCTTCCTCCATTGACAGTACCGACATTGACGACGAATTTGACCGCCTGCTCAATGAATTCATCAACAACGAGCTGAAAGACGTCGAAACGCCTGAGCCCAAACCTGCGGCTCCGCAGACGAAACCGCAGCCTTCCAAAGCCAAAAATCAGGCTCCGGCAATTTCCGAAAAAGCTCCCGACCGGCAGTTTCACAAGCTCGCCCCCGATGAGGAAGCCGTTTCCTATTTTGAACTCCCGCAGTCTCCCCGGGATATTGCTCCGGCAATGCCGTCTGAGCCGCCTCTCCTAAGCGAAACCGACCGGCTGGTTGCCTCTCTTTGCGACGAGGAACGTGCCCTTTACAACGCCTACAACAACTTTGTCAACGCCATCAATATGATGTGCGAACCGGCCAACATGCCCATCCCCGATTTCAGTCTGATACCTGAACAGCTGATTCCGCGGTATAAACCGCGTTTGGCCGAACAGATAAAAGACGAAGCTTTGGCCGGCTGGAGCATTATGCTGCAACTGTACCCCGGGCAGCTGGACAACCTCAATCCCAATGCCGCAGATGACGACCTTCTCAGCTTTGCCGAAAAAACCCCGGACGAACTTCTGCAACTCGCTCTGATTTCCTACGTCGAAATCCTAATCGAAATGGAAAGCTGCGACATTGCTTACGAATCCCGACGCATCAGAGCCAAGAAAAAGCGCATTGAGCGCCAGGTTATTGAAGAACACGAAGCCCGTCGCCAGAAAATAAAAAATTATATCGAAAAAATCGAACGCAAAAAATTTCCGATTAACGCCGAACGGCTGGTGGTCAACTATTTCAAAACCGCTCGCAAAGATCCTGATGGCGCTTATCAAATTTTGGTCAATAATCCGGCAACTTATGCGCCAATCGACACCGACAAAATCCCCGACCGCTTTTTCGGCCTCATCAAGAGCAAGCCGGAAGACGGCATAAAAATTAACCGTCAGATCGGCAATTATATGAAAAAACTGAAAGCTTAATTTTTTGCGAAAAAATGTAGACAAAATATTTTTTTCATGTTAGGATAAAGAAAATATAAAATATGGAAAGGTGAATTATCCATGGTTGATAGACAAACTCTTGAGATGCTGAGCGGCCGCGGAAATACGGAAAACAACAGCCGCAAAACTACTGTGGACGAGGGGCGCCCGCTGCGGGTCGGACAAACCAGAAACAGCACGGTTATCGACGAAGGACGCAAATTCACAACCATCGACGAGTTGAATCAGGCCTTTTTAACACCCGACCAAAGAGCAAAAGAAGAAGAAAAACTCACCAAAACAAAAACCGCTAATGCCGGACGTCGCAACGCTGACCAGCAGCGCCCTTCTGACGAAAACGGCAAAATTTTTGAAGAAGGCGACATCATCGACTGGATGTTTCGCAATATCATCGTAGCCGGCATGAACTGGGCCGGCAACAAAGTTGTCAACGCCGCCTCTTTCGTTGTTGGCGGTGTAGCAACGGCAACCGTTGATTATGTCGGCAAAAAAGCTAAAAAAGAGTGGAAAGACTATAAAGACGCCATAACTTGGCTTAATCCATATAAAGGTGGCTGGCGGCAATATCCGGAAACCAAAACCACCAAATTTCAGGATACCGTAAACGAACTGCATCGTGCAGAACTAGATGACAGCCAAAAATTCAACACTCCGGGCAGCCGTCAGCTGTTAACGGCTTCAATGAGCCTGCTTCATGACGGCAAAATCGATTTGTTCAATCAGATGATGCATAACAAGATCTCTCCGGAAACGATTGAAGCGCTCAACAACATCCCTTCTGAACAACTGAGGGAACTTTTTTCTCCCGAACAGGCTCCCAAAACCGCCAACCTGATGATTAACACGCTGATGGGCGCCCAGCAATACTCGGCAAACGTAGCCACAGCCCGAATGTTGCAGGAAAAAGCCGAAAACCAGGACAAACCCAAAAAAGATCCTAAGGAAGTTTTTGCCCAATATCAGGCCGAAGCCAAAGCGGATTATCTGGCTTATATGCAGGAAGCCCAAGCCGCCGGCAAAGATCCGTTCAAAGCGGCGGAAGAACTCGGCAAACTGTCAATTGAAGCTTATAAACATGCTAACGAACAAATAAATAACTATCAATATAATGAAGTCGAAAATACGCCGGCTCCTAACAAATATTTGAAAAAGATTGACGAACTGACCGTCATCAGCAAAGAATCTCCCTATCGGGAAAAAACCGAACTGAACAACTTTGCCCAAGAAATCATTAACGTTTCCAAAGAACAGGAAGCTCTGACCTCGCCCATATCCCAAGCCGAACAGGACCTCATAAACCGCACGAACCTGAACAACCGACGGCGGGAACGTCTTAACGCCGTCCGTCAAAACTTCACCCGGCAAAGAGATGTTACCCAGTTTCGTCCGGCCAATCAGCAAGGTGGACGTTAATGATAAAAAAACTGCTGAAAGCATCTGTCGTCGGAGTTATTTGGAGCTATTTTTATATCTTCGTCACGGATCTTTTGCTGATTTATATATGGAATTTTGATTATTTGTCTCCGGCCGATTGGCAAACCGTAAACATTTTCTGGAAACAAGGCGGCGTTATCAAAAACGGAAAAGATTATCTTTTCCTGTTTTCGCTTTTAATGCTGGTTCCGCTCTGGCTGTCCGGCTGGAAATATCTGTATAACCGGAATTACATCGAAATATTGCTCTGGCCGCTGACCGCCTATAATCGTTTTATTATCCGCAAATACGGCGAAGGCAGCCCGCGGATTTTATTAAAAAACATGGGAACCGGCATAAAAATTGAAGAAGAGCTGAAACTGAAAACCGAAACCGTAAAACCGATTGAATGGAAAGAAGCTGACAAAGTCCGCCGTGCAGTCAGCGAAAAGTTGAGTGCCAGCCGCAACAAATAATCGTACAAAATAAAAAAATAATTAATAAATTTGAGATAATATACTGGAAGAATTGGGAGAAATCTTTGAAACCGCTGTTAACATTGGTTCGCAACATGATTGTCGGCTTATGCTGGAGCATCTTCTTTATTGAAGGCGTCCGGGTTATTATGCTGCGTAACTGGCGGTTTGACATTTTTAACAGCGACCATTGGAACTATGCCTGGGAACTCTGGCTTAAAGGCGTGGTTATCCGCTCGCCGAAAGAATGGGCTTTTATTCTGATTTTGCTGACTTTTATTCCGCTGCTGCTGACCGGCTGGGCCGCTTTGTGCCTGCTGCCCTGGGAAGAAGTTTTCCGCACCGTCTTTATGCTGCCGCTCAAACTCTTTAATAAAATTTTTGCCAAACCGGTTACCGCCATCAAAAATACGGCCAGCATCAAAGCGGTCAAAAAGAAAAAATCTTATAAAGAAATACGCCCCCGTGCTCTCAGAATGCCAATAAGCGAAACCG
>UQFU01000048.1 GCA_900540425.1 uncultured Alphaproteobacteria bacterium | reverse complement strand
CCCTTTAGGTTTCCGGTTAAAAGAAACCGCCCTAGCAATCCTAAGGCGGGGAGTTCGAAACTGTAAGAGAACAGTCTGGGTTATTCGTGCATAGCCTTATATCCCCAGCTCCCCATAAAAGGAGTTGTTCTTTTCTTGATTAAGGAGTTTCGATACTCCGCACCCGGCTCTCCCGGATGCAAGAACAAGATTAATGCAAATCCGGCAAAATGCAAGGAATTTTTGACTGGGTATAAAAAAACGCTCCGGTGCGGAGCGTTTGAATATTATTCAACCGGAATTGCCTCCGGAGCCGGCGGATTTTTATGGGGTGCCGGAAAGGGTTTGGCGTTTTCGGCATTTCGTATTTTTTCGGGAGAGGGGATTTCCGGCAATCCGGTTCGGACATTTACTGGTCTTTCATTGCCAAGAACTTTGACAGCCGGGCGTTTTTCCCATTCCGGCGAATGATGGTGCGGACGGGGAGCCATACCGTCGCGGTGATGACGGGGCAGCTGCGGCATATAGACCGGAGAATTGCATGGCGGGAACGGCTGTTCCAAAGATCTGAAATCAATAATTGTTTTGTTGCAGCTGCTGCAGATAAATTCGTCGCCAAAGCGGCCGCAGTCGCTGCAATGGTACGCCCGGGGAGCAAAATGATGGTTTATCCGGCTGCCGATAGCTATTCCGACGCCTAAAACGACCAAACCTCCCAAGGTGAGGTAAAGTATGTTTTTGTTCATGATATTCATCCTGTCTCAGTAGTCTAAGTGTATTTTTATATTAGGTTTAACATATTAAAAAATGGTTATTTGTTGGTCGGTAGCAATAAAAAAACTCCGCCGCGGCGGAGTTCTTGAATTAGTTGCAGCAATTTTAATCGCTTATTTCTGCTTCATAAGCGTAGACAATCTGAGTATCTTCTTCGTTTTCTTCGGCGCTGAGTTCGCAGACCATTAGTTTGTCCGCGTCATCAAGGCTGTCAAACACGTCTTCCGGGATATCGCTAAGCATTAGTTTTTCGTTTTCCGTGCGGTGGAGAACTGCCGATTTTTCTTCGGGATTAAGTTCAATCCGCGGGTTTTTCGGCTCGCCTTCCTGTTGGTAAAGCAGGAGCATGACTTCGTCCTCATCGTTAATCAGAAAATCAAAAGTTTGTAACTCTTCTTCATTCATCGCAGTATTCCCGGAATATTTCTGTTCTGTATTATAATATCGCGAAAGAAGGGGAATGACAATAGTTTTTATTAGATTGTGGCTATTTAAAAATTCACCGCCCCTCAGAAATTTGGTGGGGGGACTGAGAGGCGGCGAGGCCTTTGCAGGCCAAAGGTATTCCTTCGCCCATAACGCTATCGGAAATTGCTTTAAGAAATGTTAATATTGCAAAAAAATAATGAAATTTCTGAAAAAATAAGTTAAACTCTTTTTGACGAGGTGACTAATGAGTAAAATTCTTGACAAGATTGTTGAAGCTTTCAAATGGCCTTTGGCTGTCTACATGCTTTTGTCTTTGCCGGCCTGCCTTCAGTTTTTCTGGAGTTATCCCTATAGTTTTCGCAATTTTATGGATACGGCGGTTATTGCCGGATTTATTTTCTTTTTCTTCTGCCGCACGATGATGGATTCAAATATGCGGCAAAGCATGGAAGTTGTTGCCCATGAACTGACGCATACTTTTTTTGCTTTGCTTACGTTGCACAAGGTGAAGAGTATTCGCGTCAATCCTGACGATACCGGCGGGGCAATGGCTTTTGAGGGAGAGGGGAACTGGCTGATTACCATTTCGCCTTATTTCTTTCCGTTATTTGGTTTTTTTGCCATGATCGGGATTTCCGTTTATTTGAATTTTGCGCCGTTTAGCAATATTCTGGGCGGTATTATCGGCTTTTTTATCGGTTATCATTTGGATACGGTCGGCTCGCAGATTCATGAAAAACAAACCGATCTTCCCAAGGTGAGCTATAAGTTTTGCGTAATGTTTTTGCCGGCAGCCAATTTGATGGCGGTTGAGAGCATGATAATTTTTAACCGTTGGGGCTGGTCGGGAATCGGTTATTATTTTTCTTCTCTGAACGAGAAAACCTGGCTCAATCTGCGGATTGCATATAATTTCGTTTTGTCAGTACTCTAAGGTACGGTTGTCGGCGTCGAGTTTGCACACGGCGCCAAGCGGCAGAACATGGTGGTCGATGCCGTGTCCGTAGGGGAAATTTTTTATGACCGGAATGTTCAGGCCGCGGGTAAAGTGTTCAATCATCTCGTCGATGCTGCCGTCGTCGGGACGGCGTACCGGGCAGTTTTCAAAATGTCCGAAAACAATGCCACGGACTTTGTCGAAACCCGGCTGCATGCTGATTTGCTGCAGCATCAGGTCAAGTTTGTAGGTCGGTTCTTCTTCGTCTTCAAAGAGCAAGATGCTTTCACGCAAGTCAGGAAAATACGGCGTACCGCAAAGGTTGCGGAAGAGGCTGAGGCAGCCGCCGATCAGTCTGCCGCGGGCGCAGCCGGAGATGACGCAATCGCCGCCGGCGGCAAGGGTTTTTTTGCCTTCAAGGATTCTTTCCAGGCTTTGGCGGGTCAGGGGTTCCAGGCTGCCGCCGTGTCGGAAGTCATATACCAAAACAAATCCGCTGTAGGCCGTTTGTCCGGTTTGCGAAATAATGCCGAGCTGTAAAGCGTTGTTGTCGCTGTGGCCAAAAATCGGTTTGGGGTTTTGGCGGATAACGTCATAGTCCAGATGCGGGAGCAGGTATTGCGAGCCATCGCCGCCGCCAACGCAGAAAATGGCTTTGATTTCGGGATTTTTATAAAACTCCATAATGTCAGCGGCGCGATCGGCTATGGTTCCGGCCATGTAACGCCAGGTATCAAAGACATGGGGTCCGATAACCGGTTGTATTCCCCGCTCTTTGAGATATCTGAGGCCTGCGGTTAGGTCGTCGGGGCCTTTGAGCCAGCGGGAAGGGGCGATAATTCCGGCTTTATCGCCGGGACGGAGTTCAAATGTCATGTTACAAGTCCTTTAGCAGATCACGGCAAAACTGAGGCAGGGAGTTGTCCCGGGCTCCCATGATGACAATCCGGTCGCCGGGCAGGGCGTTTTGCAAGATATAACTGCGAATCATTTCTTTTTCGGGATAGAAGAAAGCGTTGGCAACGCCGTTTTCCTGAGCGTAGCGAATCAGGTCGGCAGCGGAAATGTCGCTGTCCTTGACCGGGTCGCGCATGTAGATTTCCGGCATCAGGAGAATGTCATGTTGGCTTAAATATTTTCCAAAAACAACGCCGTCTTCTTCTCCGGTCGTGCGGGCAGAGAGTGGTTTGTGGGACTGGTACATGACAATCAGGCGGCCGGGAAACTCTTTGAGGGCGGAGAGTGTGGCCTTTATTTTTTCGGCATTGTGGGCAAAGTCTATGAATACGCTGATGCGGTTTTTGGTGCCCACCAGTTCCAAGCGGCGCTGGACGCCCAAGAAGTCTTCAAGAGTTCGGGCGGCTTCAAACTTATCAATCCCCAAAGCGCTGCAGGCGGCAATGGCGGCCAGAGCATTATAGACATTAAAGCGTCCGATCAGGGGCAGTTTGAAAATACGCCCGTCAAGGGTATAGCGGATACTCAGCGGCTGAGCCGAGATATTGGCAGCATAAATGCCGGCATTTTTATCTTTGACCGAATAGGTGATAATATTGGGATGCCGTATTTGAGCGGCATTGGGGCAATCGGCGTTGATAATGAGCTTTTGGCAATGATTGGCGAAGGTCTGGAAATATTCCATCAGCACTTCAATCGGTTCATGGTCATGGCTGATATTGTTGACGAGGCCGATATAAGGGCGGTAGCCGCGAATGGAGCCGTCGCTTTCATCGGCTTCAATGACGCAGATGTCGCCTTCGTTATAGATAAAGTTAGGCAGTCCCGGTCGGTTTTGATAATTTTTCAGAAAGGCGCCGTCAACCATGCAGGGATTTTTCCCCAGGCGATCCAGGATGAAACCGATCATGGCGGTTGTGGTGCTTTTGCCGCTGGTACCGCCGACGGCAATGCCGTATCGGTATTGGTGGAAGATTTCCGCCAGCAGTTCGGAGCGCTTTTTTATCGGAATGTTTTTAGCTTTGGCGGCGATGACGTCCGGATTGTCTTCTGCAATGGCGCTGGAAACGATCAGAACCTCAATACCGTCTTGATTAACCATAGAACCGTCTTGAGGGCGGATGACGATGCCGACATCAGTAAGGGCCCGTTTGCGCATGGCGTCGCGGTTGTGGTCAAAATTGCTGTCGGAGCCGTAAACTTCATGCCCGTTGAGTTTCATGATTTGGGCCAAAGGGCTCATGCCGTTTCCGGAAACTGCGCAAAATCCGATTTTAGTCATAATATAAGTTCTTTCTCTGTTGGGTTAAAGTGCATCCAACGCCTGTTCTTCCCTTTGGCGTAAGATTTTGAGGTTTTTGTAATCAATGACGATATAGCTTCGTCCGGAGCCGTCAACATTAACCGACAGGGCGGCACCAACGTCATTGCCTTCAAAGGTGGCGTACAGTTCGGCTTCGCCGCTTTGCAACTGTGCCAGAAAATGCGGGTTGCCGATTGAATTGTCGATTTTGGGCGCTTTTTGAGCTGCGGGTGTTTGCTGCGGCGTTTCTGTCGTCGGCTGCGGGGTAAAATATTGTTTGGCATTGCCGTATTTGCGTTCCAGCAGCTGATAAAAGCGGCGGTATTGGCGCAGAACTATTGCGGCGTCGGGCGTATCTTGCATAAAATCACTATAAGCGATAATCCGCCATAATTCGTTTTCGACGCCGAAAGTCAGGTCGATGGAGCGGAAGCCGTTTAGGGGTTTGGGCAGGTTGCCGGCAGAAAAGCTGTTGACGTAGTCTTTTTCGCCAATTGGGGTGAGCGTGACTCCCAAATCCTGTGTATCAAGAATGGTTGCGCCCCAGTTCAGGCCGAAAGGCGCCGGCGACAGCTTCTCCGCTTCGGCTCGTTTTTGCAGGGTTTCGGAAACCTGCGGGCGGGAGGGAAGGCCGTCAATTTTTACATCAATTTGTGGAAGGTCGGATTCAAGGAGTTTGGCAGCCTCTTTCTGAACTTTGCGAATCTGATTATGATGCGCCTGTTTTTGGCGTTCGGCTTCGGTTTGGCTTTTTATTTCATCGTTAATCAGGATGTCTTCATAAAAAGAGGAAGCATCGGCAGCCAGTGATGTTCCGGGAAGCAGGGCGCAGCAGATTGCAAATGTAAAAATTTTGTTCATAAAATTATCCTTATCGGCTCACAAATAAATTGAACAGTGTTCAAGTTTGTTTTAATATATCCTAAATTTGCAAATATTTTGTTAAGATGATATAAGATGGATATTCAAAAAAACAATACAAAAGCCGAGATACGGGCCTGGCTTTTGCAGGTCGGACGGAAGCTGGCTGCCGAGAAGGGGGCAGCTTTTCTGACGGCCCGAAAGCTGTCGGAGGCTTCGGGCTGCTCAGTCGGGACGATTTACAATCAATTCGGAAACATGGATAATTTTGTTTTGGAGCAAAACGTCGTTACGCTTGACGAGCTGGGGCGGGTTTTGGACGAGGTCTTGCCAGGGAGCGATTTTTACCGCCGTCTGAACCGCTGTGTCGATGCCTATATGGATTGGATTGTCAATCACAAGAACTTGTGGTCTTTGCTGTATGATTTTCATTTGCGCAACGACAATAAGAATCTGCCGCGCGGTTATAAGCGGGCATATCTTAAAATCTGCCGCAGCTGGGAGGATGACTTTGACCGGGCGTTCGGACAGTTGAGCGCCAAGGAGCGCAAGGTTTCAAGAGACGTGCTGCTGACGGCGGTTTTTGCGACCAGTTCTTTTTTGCTGATGCAATCTACCGGCAAGGTGAGCAAGAAGAATGTTTGCCGGCTGTTGCTGAATACGTATTTGGCCGGGCTTGAGGTTTTGAAACGGGTGAAATAGATGATAAGCCGGATTGTAGAACGCTTGGAGTTTTGGTGGTATAGTCCTGAGTTGTATTACAGATTGGTTGACAATCGTTTTTTTCTGATTGTGCTGGTGATTTTTTTGATGCGTTTGACGCATGCCACTTATCGGAGCCTTTGGCTGAGCGCGCTGGTGAATATTCCGGGAACGGTTTTGCATGAGCTGATGCATTTTCTGATCGGGGGTTTTATGAATGCGCGCCCGTGCAACTTTACGATTATTCCCCGGCGCGATCCGGCGACCGGCGCTTATGTCATGGGGAGTGTCGGATTTCGCAACGTTACCTTTTATAATGCCATTCCGGCGGCTTTGGCACCGTTATTGCTGCTGCCTTTGGGTTTTTATATAAATCGTTATGTCCTGCCGCTGATACCGATGAATCTGACTAATTATGTCCTTTATGTTTTGTTGCAGACGATTATTGTTGAGAATGCGATGCCATCGCAAGCTGATTTGCGGATTGCAGGAATGTTTTGGCACGGGATTTTGCTGTATGCCGTTTTGTTGGTCGCATTGCTGCTTTTGCTCTGATTTTTTACGGTTATTTCTTTTCCAGGGCGGAGACGATTTCTTCGGTCACTTTTTTGGCGTCTCCGTAGAGCATAATGGTATTGTCGGCATAAAATAACGGGTTGTCTACGCCGGAATATCCCGAGTTCAGCGAGCGCTTGACAAAGAAGACCGTTTTGGCTTTTTCGACGTCTAAGACAGGCATGCCGTAAATCGGCGATTGCGGATCGTTTTTGGCCAACGGGTTGGTAACGTCATTGGCTCCGATAACGTAGGCTACGTCGGCGGTGGCAAATTCACGGTTGATTTCTTCCAGTTCAAAAACTTCTTCATAAGGAACATTGGCTTCGGCGAGCAGAACGTTCATATGCCCGGGCATGCGTCCGGCAACCGGGTGGATGGCAAATTTGACCTCAACGCCGTCTTTAATCAAATCATCGGCCATTTCTTTCAGCACGTGTTGAGCCTGGGCAACGGCCATGCCGTATCCGGGAACGATGATAACTTTGTTGGCGTTTTCCATGATGAAGGCCGCGTCAACCGGATTGCCGGCTTTGGCAATTTTGCCCGAGCCTTCGTCATTGCCTGCGGCATGGGCGGCTTCGGCTCCGAAGCCGCCAAGCATGACGCTGGTCAGCGAACGGTTCATTGCTTTGGTCATGATATAAGAAAGGATAGCTCCGCTGGCACCGACGATTGAACCGACAATAATCAGCAGCGTGTTATCCAAAGAGAAGCCGATGCCTACGGCAGCCCATCCGGAGTAGGCATTGAGAACCGAAATAACGACTGGCATATCGGCGCCGCCAATCGGCAGAACCAGCAAAAAGCCGAGCAGGATGGAAATTGCCGCCAAGGCATAGAATATTTGCGGATCGCCTTCAAAGGCAAAAATAGCGGTTAAGGCAATGACAGCCAATCCGAGCAGAGCGTTGAGCAGTTGTTGTCCGGGAAAGAGAATCGCCTTGGCTTTAATCAGTCCCTGTAATTTGGCAAAAGCAACGGCCGACCCGGAAAAGGCAATGGCGCCGATAAGCAGGCCGAGTGATGATTCCAGCCAGGTATCGGTTCCGGCAATAATTTCGGCCAGGGCAATAAAGACTGCGGATAATCCGCCCAAGCCGTTAAACGCGGCGATCATTTGCGGCAATGAGGTCATTTTGACTTTGAGGGCGCTGACGGTGCCGATGATGCCGCCAATGGCAATAGCTCCCAACACCCACAGGATTTCTTTGACTTCCGGAGAGCAAAGCGTTGCCGCAACGGCGATAATCATGCCGATGATGCCGAGGACGTTGCCGCGGCGGGCGGTTTCCGGCGAGGCAAGCCCGCGAATGGCAAAAATGAACAAAATGCTGGCGAGCAAATAACTCAGGGGTAGCAATGCGGCGGTCATTATTTATGCTCCTTTTTCTTTTTTTTGAACATCAGGAGCATGCGTTGCGAAACGGCAAAGCCTCCAAAAATGTTGATACTGGCCAAGACAACGGCAATCAGGCCGAGGATTTTGGGCGTGTTCATTTCGGCGATGCCGGCGGTAATCAGCGCTCCGACGATAACAATGCCCGAGATGGCGTTAGAAACGCTCATCAACGGCGAATGCAGCGCCGGCGTAACGCCCCAGACAACGAAATAACCGACAAAGCAGGCCAAGGTCAAAATGGTGAAAAGCGTCCAGATATCTGTCATCTTACGGCTCCGTCTTTGCAGATGCAGGTCTTGTCGACCAATTCATCAAAAAAGTTAAACACGATTTGTTTTTGTTCGGCATTGTACATCGGTGCCAAAAAGTTATATATGTTATTGGCAAAAAGTTTGCTGGCCGAGTAGGGAATGCCGGCGGCAAGGTTGGAATTTCCGATGATTTTGACGCCGTCAGCTTCTGTGATTTGCGCTTCGCGGCTGCCTTCGACATTGCCGCCGCTGTCTGCGGCCATATCAACAACAACGGCTCCCCGCGGCATTTGCCGGAGCATAGCTGCGGTAATCAAAACCGGGGCTTTTTTGCCGGGAATCAGGGCTGTTGTAATGGCGATGTCGGTTTTTTTGAGTTGTTCGGCAACGGCTTCCTGTTGCTTTTTCTGATATGCGGCAGAGGTTTCGGTGGCATATCCGCCGGCGTTTTCAAAATTTTCATCGGTTTCAACGTCCACAAAACGTGCACCGAGAGATTCAACCTGCTCCTTGACTTGGGGGCGGACGTCTGCGGCGAAAACCTGTGCTCCCAACCGTTTGGCGGTGGCAATGGCCTGCAGTCCGGCAACACCGGCGCCCAAGACCAGAACTTTGGCGGGAGAAACCGTGCCGGCGGCTGTCATCATCAGGGGAACAGCCCTTTCGGAGGCGTTGACGGCTTCAATTACCGCCTTGGATCCGGCCAGGTTGCTTTGCGAGGACAAAATATCCATCGACTGTGCACGGGAGATACGCGGCATAAGTTCAAGGGCAAAGCATTGGGTGCCGAGTTTGGCAAAAGTTTCTTTACGGGCGGGATTATTTAAAATTTGAAAATTGGCGATAATGGTCATATTTTTTTTCAGATAGCGTTCTTCGCTTTCCTGCGGGGCCCAGATTTTGAGGACAATATCGGCGTTTTTGTATGTGTCTTCCGGGCAGGCCATGATCCGGGCACCGGCCTGGCGGTAATCTTCGTCGCTGAAACCGGCGGCGGTTCCGGCAGTATTTTCGACTCGAACCTCATATCCCCAGGACAGCATTTTGCGCACGATTTCGGGCGTACAGGCAACCCGGGTTTCTCCGGGGCGGATTTCTTTGGGAACGGCAATTATCATGTTTAACCCCTCAAATTTTTAACCTCTTAATAAGATAAAGCAGATATAGTCAAAATTAAAGGTATTTTTGAAAGATGTGCGATGAAAATGTTATGGGATTTGTTTTTTTCCTTTTTCAGGGTCGGGTTGTTTACATTTGGCGGCGGTGCGGCAATGCTGCCGTTGCTGCAGGCCGAATTTGTGGAGCGGCGCAAGTGGGTGACGGACAGCGAACTGATGGATTTTTATTCTATCGGGCAGTGTACGCCGGGGATTATCGCGCTTAATACGGCAACGTTTATCGGCTATAAGGAAAAGGGCGTTATCGGAGCCGTGGCCGCGACAATCGGTATTGTAACGCCGTCGCTGATTATTATTTTGCTGGTTGCTTCGGTGTTGCGCAATTATGTTGACAATGAATATGTCGTTCATGCTTTTGCCGGTATCCGGGTTGTTGTCGTGGCGCTGATTTTGGATGCCGTGGTTCGTTTGTGGAAGCAAGGCGTGGCCGGTCGTTTTGGCTGGGCCATATTTGCGGTTTGCTTATTGCTGCTGATTTTGGGCGGCTTTTCTCCGGTTATGATTGTAATTTTTGCCGGAGTTGCCGGGTATTTGTATCAATTTTGGCTGCGGAGGAAGCGGCAATGATTTATGTTTTGTTGTTTTGGGAGTTTTTCAAAATCGGTTTGACGGCGGTGGGCGGCGGTATGGTTACCATTCCGTTTTTGCTTGATTTGTCCGGTAAATATGACTGGTACAGCCGGGGTGAACTTTTGGATATGATTGCCATTTCCGAATCGACGCCGGGACCGATAGGCGTCAACATGGCAACTTATGTCGGTTATAATACGGCAGGCATTGCCGGAGGCGCTATTGCCACAATGGGATTGGTGCTGCCGTCGCTGCTGGTGATTATTCTGATTGCCAAGTATTTGTTTTATGCAGAAAAAGGGTGTTTTTTGCGGACGGCGCTTTTCGGCATCAGGCCGGCGGTATTGGCTTTGATTTTGTTTGCCGGCTGGGAATTGGCGCGATTGTCGGTGTCAGACTGGCAGACGTTGGCGATTGCGGTTGTTTCTTTCGGGCTTATCCGCTGGCTGAAGTGGCATCCGGTGGCGTATATTTTTTTGGCCGCGGTTGTCGGAATTGTATTTAAGCTTTAATTTTGTTTTTTTTGTTATTATGGTGTTTTTTTGCTAATGTTTATTCAGCAAATGTTTGGCATTTGTCAGTACCAAAAAGTAAAGGTACGGGGCCTTGAACAGCTCAATCCAATAGTCGGTGTTTGATATAACACCGTCAAAAACTATATCCCCAGCTTTGGTTGGGGAGCCTTAGGTGTATGTACAGGAACGGAAGTTCTAAAGACCTGAGGGATTATTGCTATTGGTAATTGTTCAACTCCCTGACCACCGTTTGTTTTGGTGGTCTTTTATTTTATATAGGGTTAAGAATTGGAGTTGAAAAATGAGAGTTAGTCGAAACAAACGACGATTGGAAAAGGGCAGAGGATAATATGGTGTTTTTTTATGGTAACGAGTTTCAGCTGTCTTATCCGTTGTGGTTTAACAATCCCGGCTGGCGTAAAGGCGGGGTGGGAGCAGTTGTGGAGTTTGTTTGCGGTTGGCGGTGGCGAAAATACAAAATTGAACTGATACCTAATAATTCCGGCAAGCTGATTTTGCAGTTCAAAAGCACCAATCCTGAAAACCAAAAACTTTGGCGTTGTTATAAACAAGTCAGTTTTAATCGGCGGAAAATTCGTAAGAAAACAATTTGTACCTGGCATGACAGCCCGTTTGTGTTTGAAACCGCGGTTAATGCCGGGGAAAAATATAAACTGGTTTTTAAGGTTAGGCGAGGAAATTTTTTTGATAAGCTTAAAGGTTGTTTAGAGGTTTAGTAGAGCGATTTTAGCGGGGCTCGAAAAGTTCATGTCACTCAGTCGCAAAATTCCGGTTCTAAAATAAAAAAAGCCTGCTTGTTTGAGCAGGCTTTAAAACTAAAGTTTATATCCTTAAATATCCAGCGCTTTGCGGTAGGTTTCGAGCAGGAATTCCTGTTCGTCGCGGTCGGCGGCGTTCATTTTGCGAAGCTTGATAATGGCCCTCATGATTTTAACGTCAAAGCCGGCACCCTTGGCTTCGGCAAAAATGTCGCGGATATCGGAAGAAATGGCTTTTTTCTCTTCTTCAAGACGTTCGATGCGTTCAATCAGCGAGCGCAGCCGGTCGGCGGCAATCCCTCCGACGTCGCTGTTCTGTTCTTCACTCATGTTTATCTCTCCTTTAATGAATTATTTGTGGAATAAAGTAACAAAGATGATTATCTTTTACAAGAATAATGTTTAAGATGCTGTTAACTTATTTCTGTTATTGCTATAACTAATTTGATTTAAATTTTTAACGAGGTGATTTCAATGCCACTGCAGACCAAAACCAAAATCCTGGCGACAATCGGGCCGTCTTCCGCCAGCAAGGAACAAATTGAAAAATTGCTGGATGCCGGCGTGGACGGTTTCCGTTTTAATTTCAGCCATGGGACGCATGAGGAGCACAAGGAGCGCTATGAGATTGTCCGCAAGCTGGCAAAAGCCAAGAATATGCACGTTTCCATTTTGGCCGACATGCAGGGGCCGAAGCTCCGGGTCGGCGATTTTAAGGACGGAAAGGTTTATTTGAAGGAAGGCGAAAGTTTTGTTTTGGATTTGGACAAGGCTTTAGGCGACGAGCGCCGGGTAAATCTGCCGCATCCGGAGATTTTTGCCGCGCTCAAGCCAGGTGATGATTTGCTCTTGAATGACGGAAATATTGTTCTGCATGTGGAAGACTGCAACGAATCTATGGCGCGCACTTCCGTAAAAGTCGGCGGTTATTTGTCCGGTCATAAAGGGGTTAACCTGCCCAACACCCAGCTGCCGATTTCGGCGATTACGCCCAAAGACGAAGAAGATTTGAAATTTGCGCTCAAACTCGGCGTTGACTGGATTGGGATGTCTTTTGTGCAGACGGCGGCCGATGTTCGACGTGCGCGCGAGCTTATCGGCGATCGGGCCTGGCTGATTTCCAAGCTCGAAAAGCCCAGCGCGATTGATGAACTGGATGAAATCATCCGTCTTTCCGATGCAATTATGGTTGCCCGCGGCGATCTGGGCGTCGAGTGTCCGATTCAAATCGTTCCGGTATTGCAGAAACGGATTGTAACCGCCTGCCGCAAATATGCCCGCCCGGTGATTGTAGCGACCCAGATGCTCGAATCAATGATTAATAATCCGTCTCCGACCCGTGCCGAAGTTTCCGATGTGGCAACTGCCGTTTATGACGGGGCTGACACGGTTATGCTCTCGGCCGAGACGGCTGCCGGGAAATATCCGGTGGAAGCGGTCAAGATGATGCGCGATATTATCATTCAGGTTGAAGCTGATCCGCTGTTTTATACCTATATGCAAAATTCACGCAAGATTCATTGCTGTGATGATGAAGCGGATGCCATTACCTATGCGGCTTCGGATATTCCTTCGGTACTCAAAAACGTGGCGGCGATCGTTACTTATACTTCTTCCGGCTTTACGACCTTGCTGACGGCCCGCGAACGTCCGAATCTGCCGATTTTGGCGGTGACGCCCGATATTGAAGTGGCCCGTAAAATGGCTTTGGTCTGGGGAGCGAAGAGCTTTATCAACAAAGACAGTTTTAAGAGTTTTGAGAAAGTTGAAGACATTGCCATTAAAATTGCCGTCGAAAACGGGTTTGCCCATTCCGGCGATCATATTATCATAACGGCCGGTTTTCCTCTGGGCAAAAAAGGGCGGACTAATATGTTGCATACCGTCTACATTCCTTAAAAACTCGTCTAGCAGGCAACTCATACAGGTTTATCGGAGAAAATTTTGGGGTCATGCAGGTCTGTCTACATTCAGAAAATTTCCCCTTAAATCTTATTGTTTGCCTTCTGTATCCATTCTCCGGGCTTTAATAAGTGCCAAAGGTTGGGTTCTTTCTTCTATTCGTTAATGCTATCCCTTGATGGCTGCGACAGCAGCTATTAATGAATAACTGTCACCC
>UQFU01000047.1 GCA_900540425.1 uncultured Alphaproteobacteria bacterium | reverse complement strand
AATTTGGGCGAACCGGCGGCTTTTCCCGAAATCCGGGCCGAAAATGCCGTCAAGCTGGAGATGAGCCTGCCGCGGATTAACAGTGTGCGGCTGGTTAACACTTGGATTGCTCCGGCTTTTAATCGGGAAAAGGAAGAGATTTACAATTTGGCGGTATTGTCGAAATATCTGGGAGAGGGCGAAACCTCAAAACTCTACAAAAAACTGGTGAAAGAAAAAAAGTTGGCCTTGGCGGTTGAAAGTTCATATGATTACGGCGGGCGCAGCTATGGCACTTTTTCAATCTGGGCAATTCCCCAGCCGGGGATTTCGGCGGCGGCGCTTCAGAAAGGCATAGACCGGGCGGTGGCGGAGGCGGTTGCCGAAATCAACGCCGAAGCGGTTGAGAATGCCAAGCAGAAAATGCGGGCGGGGCTGGTTTATCTGCGGGATAATCCCAATGATGCCGCGATGGTTGCCGGTTCAATGGCGGCTGCGGGTATGAGTTTGGAAGATATTGAAAACTACGGTGACCGGATTTCGGCCGTAAACCCTAGAGAAGTGAAGCAGGCGGCTCGAAAGCTGTTGCGTAATTCAGCCCGCGTCAGCGGCGTGCTGAAACCGGCGGAGGAAAAACATGATTAGGCGAGGGAGAAGGAATTCTTATCGTTTTTTGCGTCGGCTTTTGGCCGCAGCGGTGTTAGCCTATGCGGCTTATTACGCTTATGGTCGCTGGTTTGTCTTTAATCCCGATGAAATTTTGGAAAGTTCGGTTCTGAAAGAAAAGAATTTTGAGACTGAGGTTGAGGAAGTTGTTTCTCCTCGTTATAAAATCAAGGCTTATTTGTATGAAGACAAAACTAATCCGATTATTTCGTTGAGCTTCATTTTCAAGAACGCCGGCTGGTCTTCTGAAGATGCCGGAAAGGCGGGAATATCCGCTTTGCTGGAACAGATGCTGCTTTCGGGAGCCGGGGATTATAATGAAGAGGATTTTAATGAAAAGCTTGAGAATAATGCGATAACAATAGGATTTTCAAGCGGAAAAGATGATTTTTCCGGGGCGCTGCTCACAACTGGCGAAAACAGCCCCGTGGCTTATGAGATGTTAAAGCTGGCGTTGAGCGAGCCGCGTTTTGAGGAAGATGATATCAGGCGGGCCAAGACGCGTTTGACCGAGGGGCTGAAGCAGCAACAGGAACAGCCAGGACAGATTTTGAGCCTTGCTTTTGCAAAAGAGTTGTATGGATCGCACCCTTACGGGCGCAATCCTCTGGGGCAGGCGGAAACGGCAGATAAAATCAGCCGCCGCGATTTGGCTGCGTTTATGCGGAAGAATTTTTCCCGCGGAAATTTGATTGTTGGCACGGCAGGGGATATCTCTCCCGAAGAACTGGGTAGTGTGCTTGACGATGTATTCGGCGTTCTTCCCGAGAGTGCCAATATCAATTTTGTGCGCGAAGCCGATGCGGATTTTAGTCCCCGCAGCAAAGATATTCCGTTGACAACGGCGCAAAATATTGCCATGTTTGCCGTTCCGGGAGTTTCTCGCAATGATGCGGATTTTTATCCGTTATATGTGGCAAATTTTATTTTCGGCGGTTCGGGGTTGAATTCGCGCCTGTCACAGGCGGCCCGGGAAAACGAAGGGCTGACTTACAGCATTGGCACGGGGCTGGCGCTTGATGAAAAGTCGCCGACAATTCAGGGAAGTTTTTCGGCAACCCCGGAAAATTTTGGCCGGGTGGTGCAGATTTTGCAACGGGAATGGAATGACTTTTCTAAAAACGGAGCGACGGCTTCGGAGGTCAGGGAGGCCAAAGATTATTTGATTGCTTCATATAATCTGCGGTTTGCCGCCATATCGGACATTGCCGCAATTATGGCCTATATGCAGCGGGACAATCTGGGGCGCGATTTTTTGCAGAAGCGGAATGATTATGTGCGCGCGGTATCGGTTGAACAAGTAAACGCTGTTGCGGCGAAGTATTTTGACAACAACAAACTGGTGAGAGTAAATATCGGAAATTTTATGAAAGAGTTTAAGGAGCAGGAGGCAAGATGAAAAAAGAAGTGAACAAATTTAAGTATTGGAAAAAACTGGCAAGCCATTATAAAAAAATGTGCAAAGTTCAAATGCGCGATTTGTTTGATGACGACGCTAAGCGGGCTGACCGTTTCAGCATTCAGCTTGATGCGTTGTATTATGACTATTCCAAAAACCGGATTACCGACAAGACCATGAAGTATCTTATCCGGTTGGCCGAGGAATGCCGTCTGCATGAAAAAATTGAAGAAATGTTTACCGGCAAGCGGATTAACATAACCGAAAACCGCCCGGTTCTGCATACGGCGCTTCGGAACCGCGCCAATACGCCGGTTTATGTTGACGGCAAAAACGTTATGCCGCAGATTAACGAGGTTCTGGCTAAAATGCGCGATTTTTCCGATGCGGTCCGGTTTGGAAAGTTCAAAGGGCATACCGGCAAAAAGCTGACGAATATTGTCAATATCGGCATCGGCGGCTCGGATTTGGGGCCGGTGATGGCGACGGAAGCTTTGCGCAAATATTGGGCCAAAGACATTAATTGTTATTTTATTTCCAATATTGACGGAACCGCCTGTGCCGAAGTGTTGAACAAGGTTGATCCGGAAACGACGCTGTTTATTGTTGCGTCAAAAACTTTTACGACGGTTGAAACGCTGACTAACGCCAAGACCTGCCGAAAATGGCTGGTCGACGCTTTGGGCGAGCATGCGGTTGCCAAGCATTTTGCGGCTTTGTCGACGAACGTGGAAGAGGTAAAGAAGTTTGGGATTAATCCCGACAATATGTTTGAGTTTTGGGATTTCGTCGGCGGCCGTTATTCGATGTGGTCGGCTATCGGCTTGTCTATCGCCATTGCGGTCGGCATGGATAATTTTGAGCGGATGCTGGACGGTGCCTATGCGATGGACCGCCATTTCCGCGAGACTGATTTTGCTCATAACATTCCGGTTATTCTCGGAATGCTCGGCATTTGGTACAATAACTTTTTCGGCCTCAAGAGCTATGCGGTTGTTCCGTATGACGAATATCTGAAATATGTTCCGGCTTATTTGCAGCAGCTGGATATGGAAAGCAACGGCAAGTTCGTTTCCAATGACAACGAGTATGTCAAATATGTTACCGGTCCGGTTTTGTTCGGCGGGGCGGGGACGAATGTTCAGCACTCTTTCTTCCAGCTGATTCACCAAGGGACAACGGTTATTCCCTGCGATTTTATTATTCCGGCGATTTCGCATAATGAAATCGGCGATCATCACGAAATTTTGGTTGCTAATGTTTTGGCGCAGGGCGAAGCGCTGATGCGCGGCAAAACGGTTAAGGAAGCTGCCGAAGAACTGGCCAAAGCCGGAAAAAGCAAAGAAGAAATCAACTTTCTGAAAAAATTCAAAAGTTTTGAGGGGAACCGCCCGTCAAATACTTTTGTGGTCAAGAAGGTTGATCCTTATACGCTAGGGATGCTGATAGCCATGTATGAGCATAAAGTTTTTGTTCAGGGCGTTATCTGGAATATTGACTCCTTTGACCAAATGGGGGTTGAACTGGGTAAGCAGCTTGCCAAAAACATTTTACCCGAACTTCAGGGCAATGCCTTTGGCGTTCGGCATGACGGATCGACGGATAATTTGATTAGGTATATTAAGCGTCTCCGTAAGTAAAAAACTCGTATAATGGTCGTCTAATACAGAAACTGCGAATAAAATGCTCCAATCGTGTAGGTCTATCTACACTCAGTCGCATTTTTTCTGGTTTCTTATTATACGACTCATTCTCCGAGTTTTTATAAAAAACTCGTGTAATGGTCGTTTCATACAGAAACTGCGAATAAAATGCCCGGTCACGTATTTCTATATGCGCTCACTCGCATTTTTTCTGGTTTCTTATTATACGACTCATTCTCCGAGTTTTTATAAAATTTGTATTTGGGTGTTTAGGATTATAAGAATGCCGATTAGAATTTTGCCAAATACTCTGATTAATCAGATTGCGGCCGGGGAGGTTGTTGAACGTCCGGCCTCTGTTTTGAAGGAATTGGTGGAAAATGCCATTGATGCCGGGGCGACTTCTGTTGAGGTTACGCTGGTTGACGGCGGAAAGAGCCTGATGACGATTACCGACAATGGCAAAGGGATGTCAAAAGACGAGCTTCCGCTGGCGGTGGAGCGCCATGCGACTTCCAAACTTCCCGATAACAATCTTTTTAATATTCACTATCTTGGGTTTCGCGGTGAAGCGCTGCCTTCAATCGCGTCTGTGTCGCGCTTGAGCATTGTTTCGCGGGCGGCGGGCAGCGAAGATGCCTGGAAGATTGAGGTTTGCGGCGGCGAGAAATCGGAAGTTTGTCCGGCGGCTTTGAGCAAAGGGACGCGGATTGAGGTACGGGATTTGTTCTATGCCACGCCGGCTCGGCTCAAATTTTTGAAAACGGCGGCATCCGAAACCGGGCAATGCGTGGATATCATGAATCGGATTGCATTGGCCAATCCGCATATTTCTTTTTATCTCAGCGATGAAAAAAGCCGGAAAATTGCTCTGAATGCCCAGCAGGGCGATTTGTTTGAAACGCGCCTAAAGCGTTTGGCCGATGTGATGGGGCGGGAGTTCGGGGAAAATTCTTTTTCAATCAACGCCCAGCGCGAGAGCCTGAAAATCACCGGTTTTACCAGCCTGCCGACGCTCAATAAGGCTAATTCGCTGTCGCAGTATTTGTTTGTGAACAACCGCCCGGTGCGGGATAAATTGCTTTTGGGGGCAATCAAAGGGGCGTATCAAGATGTGTTGGCCGGCGGCCGCTATCCGATGTGCGCATTGTTTTTTGACGTTGATCCGGCCTATGTCGACGTTAACGTGCACCCGGCCAAGGCCGAAGTTCGTTTTTATGACAATACCCTGGTGCGCGGCCTTTTGGTCAGCGCTATTCGCAACGGGCTGAATCTGGCCTCGCAGCGGTCGGCAAATGTGCTTAATGTGGAAAACCTGATTAATGATTCCATTCCCGAATTCGGTGCTTTGCCGGCTTTGGAAAATCTTCCCGAAGCAGCTTCTTTGCAAGCGCCGGAATATGACCGGAGCCGCTTTTATCCGCAGTTTTCGAGCCGTCCGCCATCGGCGGCTTTTTCTGCCAGACAGGCGGCTTTGCCGGAACTGGAACGCAAGTTTTCCGTACGGGTGGAAGAAGGCGAGAAACTGGCGGCGGTTTTGCCGCAGGACGAGAGCGACGGCCCGCTCGGCATGGCCAAAGCGCAGTTTCATGATACCTATATTATTTCTCAGGCGGAAGAGAGCATTATTATCGTCGACCAACATGCGGCGCATGAGCGGATTGTGATGGAAAAAATGAAAAACAGCCTGGTCAACGGGCAGGTTGCTTCGCAGATGCTGCTGCTTCCGGAGGTTATTGACCTCAAACCGGCAGATAAGGTGCGGATTTTGGAGGCAGCGGAAGATTTGGCAAAACTGGGCTTGGTTTTGGAAGAATTCGGAACCACCGCCGTTATTGTCCGGGAGACGCCGGCGCTTTTGGGCGAATGTGACGTGCGGGCGCTGATTGCCGATTTGGCAGAAGAAATGGCCGAATGGGGCAAAGGGTTTGAACTGACTGAAAAACTGCATCTGATATGTGCGACCATGGCTTGTCACGGTTCGGTTCGCGCCGGCCGCAAGCTAAACATATCCGAGATGAATCACCTTTTGCGGGAAATGGAACGCACGCCGCATTCCGGGCAATGTAACCATGGGCGGCCGACATACATAGAGTTGAGGGTTAGTGATTTTGAGCGCTTATTCCACCGTTAAAAGTTCGTCTAGCGGGCAACTAATACAGATTTTGCGAGCTGGCGGCTCCAGTCACGTATTTCTTTATACGCTCAGTCGCCGCCACTCTTAAATCTTATTATTTGCCTCACTATCCAAACTTTTTACAAAACTCGTTATACACTAAAATTTTTCTCGCCCTAAAAACTACTCTACTAACCTCAAACTCCGAGTTTTACAAAAGTTTGTCTGGTAGGCAACTTATGCAGAAACTGCGAATAAAATGCTCCAAATTGTTGACTTGTATCCCGGTTCGGAGGCCGGTATGGCAGAAAAGAGACAGGAAAAGGAGTGAAAAATGTTTGAAGAACGGATAAAAAAATCGGAATTTTTGCGGGATCCGTTTGAAGTGGCGACGGAAGTTTTGTTGGGCGCTTATTTGTGTTCCAACATCGGGGCGGAATTTACGGCCGGGAAAATTACCGAACTGGAAGTTTATATCGGGGCCGAGGACAAGGCCTGCCATGCCTATTTGAATCGCAAAACTCCGCGGAATGCGGTTATGTTTGAGCAGGGCGGGGTTTCTTACGTCTTTTTTGTGTATGGAATGTATAATCAGTTTAATGTTGTGGTCAGCCCGACTGGGACGGCCAATGCCATTCTTATTCGCGGGTTGGAACCGGTTGCGGGGTTGGAGATTATGAAACGGCGGCGCAGATGCGATAAAATTTCCAATCTGACGACCGGGCCGGGAAAATTGTGCCAGGCCTTGGGGATTACGCGCGAACACAATGCCGTTGACTTGGGCGGAAACCTGTTGTGGCTCAGCCCGCGGACCGAAAGTCCCGAGGCGGCGGCAACACCGCGTATCGGGATTGATTATGCCGAGGAATACAAAGACAAGCCCTGGCGTTTTTTGATAAAAGGAAATAAATTTGTCAGCCGCGGAAGATAGTTCTTGCTATTTTTGACAGGTGGCGTATAGTGAAACCGTAATAAACGACTTGATTGGCTTAATTGTATTACGAAGATTTTGATTTTTATATCTTTTCTTAGAATAGATTATTACCGTAAGATTTATTAGAGTGGGGCATGGTGCCCGATATTTAACCTGTTTTAAGAAAAGGAATTTGACATGTCAACAGGAACAGTAAAATGGTTTAACAGCAGCAAAGGCTACGGATTTATTACTCCCGATGCCGGCGGACAGGACGTGTTTGTCCATATTTCCGCTGTTGAGAAAGCCGGAATGCGTTTCTTGAACGAGAATGACAAAGTCAGCTACGATTTGGTTACCGAAAAGGGCAAAACTTCTGCCGGTAATTTGAAAAAAGCATAGTTTTTGCGCAATGCCGAAACCCCGGAGATTGATTCTCCGGGGTTTTTTGCGGCAGTTTGGGTTATGGTGAGGGGTAAATTCTTTATTTTACACCAATAGATTGTTAAAAAATAATTAACAAAAACAACGGTTGATTGCATCGGAGGGTGATAATCGCAAGTTTTGTATTGCATTTTTGAGCTATTCATAGTATTATAATAATTGAAATTGTGTAAAAATTTAGTTTTATCAGGAGGTAATCATGAGGAATTATTGGTTGATTGATATCTGACCGTTATAAGAATTAACGGAGATAGTCAGGAGAAAGAAAATGCATAACAGAATTTTACGTGTTGAGGAGCGTAACCCGCGCCCTCGAGTTTTTCAGCCAATACAGAATGAGAGTACAAAAGCGGCTGCGGATATTGGAAAATGTCCGGGCGGCGGTTTTGGCGCGTCTGCTTTTTCCCGGGCGGAGCGGCGGCTGATTATACTTTTTTTGCTAACTTTGGGGGTGTATTCAGCTCCCGGGTCAGGGAATGCGCAGGCGGCGATTTGTTTTTTGCCGGACTGTATGGATAAGCTCGCTAATGTGAGTGGTGGCAATATATCTGAAGAATTTTGCAAGGATATGGGATACATATATTACGGCAGCGGCCAATGCCCCGAATACCATGCCCAGGATTCATGCCCGCATGACAGCCATTATCTGAAATGCGATGCGGCGCAATGGTGTAGGGATAACGGCTACGAGACCAAAGTTGAAGATTGTACGGTTCCGGAGTATGCCGACGAAAAATGTCCCAACGGACAAGAGGTTTATAAGCGCTGCAAAGCCGACTATGAACAAGCATGTACGGAAGAAGATCCTGATTATGTGAGCGAGTGCCAGGAAGGATGGATTTTGGACGAGAACGAGTTGTGTTCTTATTCGGAAATGTACGGCAAATGCTGTAATTTGTGTTCGGATTATCCGTATGAAGAGGACGAAATTCCCGAGGGATATGTCAAAGGCGAGAGCTGCAATGCCTGCGGCAATGTTACGCGTTATAAGATAGAGCCCAACCCTTGTATTGGTTATCAAAAATGTACAGATACGCCAAAATCGGGTACGCCGGAGTGCAAACACGGCAATGAGACCTGGTATAAGGAGTGCTGCGCTTATGAGTGCAGCCTGGCGGAGTGTCCGGAAGGGACGGATTGCAATTTTGAGGTTTGTTCCAGCAAATATTGTATTGTCGGGTGTTTGGTGGATTATACCGACTATTGCCAGAAACCGGTAACGGATTGTGCGGCGCTGGGCTATACCTCAACGAGCTGTGGGGGAAGAAAGCTGGTATGTCCTTATGACAGCGGTTTATTCTTCTGTATGTGAAAAGTTTGTATAATGGCCAGACTTTTAATCCCGGACTTCAGAGCTTTTGGGGAAAGGTATTGTGAGTTTTTTAAGGATTAATCATATTATTGGAAGGCTTTCAGGGTTCTCGAAAGCATGCTCAAATTAATCAGGTTGGGGAAAGTCCATATTTGTCCTCCTGAGGGATTTTTCCCGGTTTGAGAATGCCGATACGGGTGCTGTCATACTCCGGCTGAACCGGAGTATGACAGATAAAGAAAAAGGTCAGAGTGACAGGAAGAGGGAATTCGAAGATTCCTTGACGTTTTCTTACGAAAACGAGGGATGACACTCATATAATTGTCATTCCGGGCTTGACCCGGAATCCAGGCGGTTAAGGAATCAATATTGACCTGGACTCCGGCGCGGAGGCCGGAGTGACAGAATAGAGAGATAGGCCGGAGTGACAGATAAAAAAAGAGGCAGGGGTGGCAGAAGAGAAAAGGGTGTCCGGAGGGACAGATAAAAAAAGAGGGTGGTTGCATGACCGTAAAAAAGAGGGTGGCGTATAAAATCCCGT
This sequence comes from uncultured Alphaproteobacteria bacterium, assembly GCA_900540425.1. Taxonomy (GTDB): domain Bacteria; phylum Pseudomonadota; class Alphaproteobacteria; order RF32; family CAG-239; genus MGBC133411. Next base: position 4,322 of record UQFU01000047.1, on the reverse strand, counting down.
TTGATTATAGATTGTTTTTATTTAAAGTAAACTATTTTTAGTATAGTGCCTGTTACTAATCTTAACGTTATTTGACAAATTGAATTAGGGGAAGCAAATAAATTATTGCATAATTTGGAAAATTATATTATGATAATTCTTATATAAAGACTCATTTTAGGGAGGTTCTGCGGATTTTAAGTAAATTTTCTTTTGTCTAAAGAGTAAAATCGGAGAAAGGTTAGAGATATGCGGAATTTTGGGCAATCCGGGCTGCCTGATGGCGGTCGGAAAGGTTTTTTTGTATGCCTGTTGCTGGCGTTGGTTGTCGAATCGGTCGGCAGCCGGGGTGAAGCAGCAGGAGTTTCTGCGTTGACGGCGCAGGTTGTTTCTGCTGCGTTTGGCGTTAACGAAGCTCAAGCCGCAATTTGTTTTTTGCCGGATTGTATGGACAAGCTGGAGGATTTGAAAGGTGATCCCAGCGTCGGTCCCAGATTGTGCCGTCGTGCCGGCTACAGTTATTATCCCACCGGGTTTTGTCCTGCTTATCAGGAACAGGAGACCTGTCCCCATCATAGTTTTTATCTCAAATGCGATGCGGCGCTTTGGTGCCGGAACAACGGTTATACGACAACGGAATGTACGGTTCCGGAATATTTGGACGAGCAATGTCCGAACGGCCTGAATGTTTATAAGGGCTGTAAACTTGATTATGAACGCGCCTGCGAAGAAGAAAATCCCAATTATGTTACCGAATGCCAAGACGGTTGGCAGTTGGATCCGAACTATCTGTGTACCTATTCTCCGGCTTATGGCTTGTGCTGCAATATATGTAACGGTTTTCCCTATTTGGAAAGCGATATTCCTTACGGCTATGTCAAGGACGAAAGCTGCTATGCCTGCGGCGGCGTGAATAAATACAGCATCAAGCCCAATCCCTGCACCGGTTATCAGAAATGCGACGACGGCCCGAAATCGGGTTCTCCGTCCTGCCAGCATGGGGACGAGACCTGGTATAAGGAGTGCTGCGGGTACGAGTGTTCGCTGGAAAGTTGTCCGCATGGTACGGAGTGCCGGCTGGAGATTTGTTCAAACCGGTATTGCATTACCGGCTGCAGTACGAATTTCACCGATTATTGTATCCGTCCGGTAGAAGATTGTTCGTCACTCGGATACGTGTCGACTTCCTGTACCGGGGAGAGTTTGGTTTGCCCGTATGATATTTCAAAACTTTTCTGCATCTGAAACAGAATAAGGAGTAAGAGCTATGAAGAAACAACTACAACAAAGAGAATTAAATGCGGCCGGGCGGCGGACAGAATGTTTGGCCGCGATTGCCGGAGCAATTTTGATGTTTGGTGCGGGCGCGGCACAAGCGGACTGTGTGGCAACGCCAGATTGCGAATCTCTGGGATATAGGGAGACGTCTTGTGTGGGCGGCGGAGTAAAATGTCCGTGGGATACGAGCAAAATGTATTGCAATCCCAATATGTGCAGCCTGACCCTGACAAAAGAAAAATGCGCTGAACAATGCCGGGAAGTGGGCGAGCAGTCCTGCGTGAAAAACGGCGTAACCTATTATGCCCAATGCGGCGTTTCAAAATGTCCGGAAGGGCAGGGCTGCAAGGCCGGGGCTTGCGTAACCTGTGACAATACCTGCGCGGTAGGGAACATATTGTATTCGGATTTTACCTGCAGTTCATGTCTGCTGAATGACAAAACGCCGATCGGCATTATTGCTTATTCGAGCGGGAGCATGCGGTTGGCGGTTCAGCTGGATACGACAGAAAGCAAGCCGTGGAGCAATACGCTGGTTGATATTGCCGAAATTGCCAATACCGCTTCGTCTACTTATAAGACCGAGTTTAACGGAAAGTCCAATGCCCAGGCCTGGGTTAATAAATACGGAACGGACAAGGGCAGTTATGCCGCCGGTTATTGCTATAATTATTCGACGGACGGAACCGGGAAAGGGCAGTGGTTTTTGCCTTCCGGCGGCGAAATGACCGCGGTCTTGCAGACGAACCGTACCAAGATTGCGCAAGGTTTGACAACGGCCGGCGGAAAGGCTTTTCAGTCCGGAAATCATTGGACTTCGTCGGAGCGCAGCGCTTCGGAAGCCTGGCAGGCCGGAACCAACGGCGGCAGCAGCGCCGACAAGACTTCTTCGGCTTATGTGCGGTGTGTGCTGCATTTGGAAGACAAGGGCAACGGAGCGGCGGAAAATTGCAGTTCCGAGTATAAATACAGCTGCTCCGGCAGCGCCTATGCCGGCGGTTCGGGGACGGCCTGCGGCGGTATGTATCAAAGCTGCAAATGTGCCAACGGGGCAAGTTGGAACGGTTCCGGCTGCGGCTGCGATACGGCTTATCAGTATTCTTGCAGCGGTACTAATATTTCGGGCGGCAGCGGCAGTTCGTGCAACGGCAAATATGCGTCCTGCAACTGTGTGAGCGGTGCCAACTGGAACGGCAGCGGCTGTGTCTGCGACAGTTCGTACCAGTATGCGTGTACCGGAACCGGCTATGTTTCGGGAACCGGCGGAAAGTGCAACGGCAAGTATCAGGAGTGCAGCTGTGCGGGCGATTATGATTGGAGCGGCAGCGCCTGTGTGTGCAAACCGGAATTTCAGTTTACGTGCAGCGGCACCGGTTATGCCGGCGGCGTGGGCAACAAGTGCAACAATAAATATCAAAGCTGTACCTGCAGTTCGGGGTATGGCTGGAGAAACAACGTTTGTTCAAAGTGTGAGACGGAATATAAGTTTGACTGCGCAACCGGCGGTTCTGACCCGTATATTACGGGCGGACGCGGAGACGCCTGCAGCGGCAAATACAAATATTGCAGCTGTCAGACCGGATACGGCTGGAAACGCGGCAAATGCACGCTTTGTGATGCCAGCTGTTCGGTCGGCAACATCCTGTATTCGGATATGAGCTGCAACAGCTGTATAATGGAGGGCAAAACGCCGATCGGGGTAATCGGATATGCCAACGGCACCTCCGGGTTGGCTGTCTACCTGCAGCAATCGTCCTCCGAGTTGGAATGGCAAGGATTGACCGATGTTCCGACTATGACGAACTTCAGTTCCGGCGCCACGGCGATTAAAGATTTTTCGGGTAAGGAAAATTCGCATAACTGGACGCTCTATTACGGGCATACCAACACCTGGAACGGAATCGGATATTGTCATAACCTGGCACCTGTCAATAGTGCTTCCAAGCGGCAGTGGTTTGTTCCGGCGCTGGGCGAGATGAACGAGATTGCGGTCAAAAATCTGGAAGCGGTCAACGACAGCCTGCTGGCTTTGGATACGGTCGGCGCCGCGCAGATCGGCACCAGCTATCAATACAGTTCGACGGAGCAGAACGCCAATAATATTTACGTCAGTTATCAGGCCTCGGCGACAGACAAATATACAACGCGAATCAAGGTTCAGAAGAACTATTACCGTTGTGTCCTGCCGCTTGATTTAAGGGGTGGCATTACCAAGCCGAAAGCTTGCGCCGCAGATTATATCTATACCTGTGAGGCGGATTCCGCAAAGCACATTGCCGGCGGAGCCGGTGAGCCCTGCGGCCGCCACTATCAGGCTTGTGCCCGCACAAACGGATACATTTGGCATAGTGACGGCGACGTACAGGCCGGGGGAACGGCAACCAGGTATGAAACCGACTCTTGCGTGTCCTGCTCAACTTACCACAAATATACCTGCAGCGGCAGCAATATTACCGGGGCGGTCGGGACGGCTTGTGACGGCAAGTATGAGGAGTGCAGCTGCGCCAGCGGTTATGAGTGGGTTAACGGCGCTTGCCAGGCTTGCAGTTCGGAGTGCAAGGTAGGGAGCATTCTCTATTCGGACAAGACCTGCAACAGTTGTTTGGTTTCCGGCAAAACGCCGATCGGCGTTGTGGCTTATGTCAACGGCAGTACCAGGTTGGCCATCAACCTGCCGCAGGGGCAGATGAAGTGGAGCAGCAATTATGTTGATCTGGACGGGATTGATAATATTACCAGCAGCACCGTGGCCAAGGCCGACTTTGCGGGTAAGGCGCATACGGCGGCCTGGGTTGCCAAGTATGGGTCTGGTGTGACAGGTTATGCTCCGGGGTATTGTTACAATTACTCGACGACAGGAACGTCTAAAGGCGACTGGTATTTGCCGGCTTTGGGCGAGTTGTTCCCCTCGGTTTGGACGAACCGGGTTGCCGTGAAACGTGGACTAAAAATAGCCGGAGGGGACAAATTAGAGCGCGGGCATTATTGGTCTTCGTCCGAGTATAGCTTCAGCTACGCCTGGTACGTGACCGCCGGCGGCGGTGTGTACTACAACGGTAAGGGTC
>UQFU01000046.1 GCA_900540425.1 uncultured Alphaproteobacteria bacterium | reverse complement strand
GGCAAGCACATCGTGCGCAGACAGAGCCTTACGTGACGAGCGAGCTTGCGAGATCGATTTTTCGAGACCCACCAAAACTGCTCTAGACAACCATTATACGAACTTTTAGCTTTATTTTTTTATTGTAAAAATAGTTTTTCTCGGCTGGGCGGACAATAAACGCTGAATGTAACGCCCCTGATAAAGATTAATACCCAGAGAATTGCCGACTTCAACCGCCTGAGGATCATCAACCCGACAGATAATCATCTTGGCGCGTTCGGCTTTATTGACATAATCGGTAAAATGCTTGTCTTCATTAATAACATCCATAAACGTCGGGTGCCAGATGATTTTAATCAAATCGGCTCCCAGCTGTTCACGGTCAATATATTTAAGCTTGTCAACGGTAATTCCGTCAATGCAAACCTTATAGCCGCGATATTGTGCAAAAGTCTTTGCCAAAATAAAAGCTTTTATATCGCTGAAAATATCCGCCAGCTGCAATTCCAAAACAATCGTCGACCGCATGGAAGCGTTAATGTCTTCGTCAAACTGCAAAAATTCATCTGACAGGATCGTCGAAACATTCAGATTCATGCTGAAATTATTGATTAAAGAGCCGTCGTCGTGCTTGCTCACGCTGGCTAAAACCCGCTTGTCCAACGTTTCGGTCAAATACTGAAACAACCAGGGATTTGCCGTCAAATCCACATCGGGCAGAAGCGTATCGCGCAAATCGGCAATCGAAACAAAAACCTCATCAAACAACATTTGGGGAGCAGAACGTCCGATAACCGCACAAACCGACTGCCGCCGGATCAGGCTCGAAAAATCGGCCATTGACAAAACCTTTTGCAGTTTGCCGAGCATTTGCGGCGTCAACTGCCTTCGCAGCTTGCGCACGCCGCCGTATATTCCGCCCTGTCCCAGCATGGACGGCCGTCCGGAACGTTCCTCCGGTTTGGTATCGGCGCTGCCGTTCTCCGTTGCTTTGCGGATTATGTCGCGAAACCGAGCTGCCCCGTTTGACAAATCATAAAAACGGGCAAAACCTGATTTTTCCAAATCGGGATTATTGCGAATAAGCGGATCGTCATGCAAAATAAAACGCAGTTTAACCAAACAGGTCAAAATTTCTTCCTGGGCCGTGCGGTTAAAAAACACGACAACATCATCATTCGGCAAGGCAAAAAGCTCTCCGCCGCTTTTCTTGATAACCGTTTCAAAAGTCTCAATCAGCGACTGGCGCTGCACCGCGCGCATATTGCGGTTTTCCAGCCTTCCGGTTTCCAGATAAAGCGCTCTGTAATCGTCAAGGCTCTTTTCCATCTTCCGCAGATAATCAAAAATAACCGTATCTTTTTTAACCACCGGCTTATCGGCATTTTTGTTAAATAGAAACATCGCTACAGCAATTCCTCCAAAATTTCCTTCTGCGTACATTCATCGCGGAAATTCCCCCATAACAGCCGCTTGCGACGCAAGCAGTCGGCCGCCGGACAATGAGAGGCGTCCGGACAATGTTTCTGCAGCAATGTGACTTCCAAACTGTCAATAATCGGCCCCTGAAAAGTATTGAGTTTATATTCCAGCCCCCACTTAAGCGCGGTATTGCTGTCGCACTTAGCCAAAACAACATTATCCGCCCCCAGGTTTTCTACCACCTGCCTGAACATTTCATTATTTGCATCATATTCGAGCAGCGGTTCCCAAAAAACCTTAATCATATCCGGATCAAGCCGCTTCAGGTTCAACAGTTTCAGCGACGAGGGGCTGACCGTATCGATCAGCAGCTTATGCCCGCCGGCATGCAAAATATCCTTAACCTTAAAATACAGCTGCAAATTATTAAAAACATCCATCAGCTGCACTTCCACAATCAATTTCTGATCCGGTTTCAAAAAGTTTTTCGCCAGATTAACAAACTCATGCGAAAAAACAGAAGACAGGTTAAGATTCAGGCTAATCTGCCGGGGCCAGTTCACAATGTCCGAACTAAAAAAAGCATTCAGCGTTTTCTTGTCCAGCGTCTGGGTCAGATAAAGAAACAGCCAGCGGCTGGCCAGCAAATCAAGGCTCTTGTCCAAATGCGCGCTCAAATCCTTGACCGCCACAAAAAATTCCTGAAACGCAACCCGGAATTTTCCCGGCCCGACAATCTGCAGAGCGCTCTGCCGTTTGATAATCTCCGGAATATCAATCGTATCAAGCTGGGCAATGACATCATCAATCTCATCGGCGCGTATCGGGCGCTTCCCCTCATCAGGACTTTCCGGAACCTCATAATTGTCATCTTCGTACATATTTTGAATCTTGACATAGAGCGAAGTATAGTCTTCGGGAAAATAATACAGCTCCGCAAAATCTTTGGTGCTTCTACCGTGAACGACCGGATCGGAAGACAATCCGAGACGGATTTTCTTTACCGCTTCATCAACCGTGTCTTCGGTAATATTTTTCCCTAAAATGGCAAAATCTCCGTTGCTCAGCACAAACATCTGCCCTCGGATAACGCCGACGATACTGTCAAACATCCGGGCAAAAATCTTCACAAATTCCGGATGACGGTTTTTGGGTTTCAACTTGGAGATATTAACATACAGCACCGAATAATCCACCGGATTCCGAGCCACTCGGTCTAGTGCATCCAAAAGATATTTTTCGCCTGAATTTGCTGATTTTGCCATTATTCTCTACGCAAAGTTAACACTTAATCTGAGTCATCATAAACTTGCTTTAAAATTATATCAAGAGGCTTTGCCAATTTATAACAGCCCGCGCAGCTTCTCTCCGAGTTCGGCCACGTTATACGGCTTTTTGATAAATGCCGTCCGGGAATTTCCGGCCACAATCTTCTCCACTTCCGTATCTTTGCTGTAGCCGCTCATAAAAATCACCTTAAGGCCGGGATTGCTTTTTTGCAACCGATAATACAGCTCCACTCCGCTCAAATGAGGCATCAGCACATCCAGCATCACCACGTCAAAATCAGGATGCCCGGCATAATAATCAGCCGCTTCCAAAGGATTATTGAAAGAAACGACTTCGCATCCGAGCGTTTCCAAAATATCTTTCAGCAGTTCCGACAAAATCTTTTCGTCATCTACCGCCATGATCTTAGCCTTCAGCGGCATCGGCACCACCGGCTCCTTCTCAATACAGACGTCGGCGGCCGAAAGCGGAAAATAAATTTTGAAAGTCGTCCCTTTGGAAGAGCTTTCAACCTTGATTGTCCCCTGGTGTTCAACCACAATCCCATAAACCGCCGCCAACCCCAGACCGGTCCCTTTGCCAACGGCTTTGGTCGTATAAAAAGGTTCAAAAATCTTGCTCAGATTTTCCGGTGCAATCCCGCTGCCTTTGTCTTTGACAGTCAATTCCAGGTATCTCCCCGGACGGACTTTCACCAAAAAATTATGCACTTCTTCGGGAGCAATCTCCGCATCGCGGGTCGCAATCAGCAGCTTGCCGCCGGACGGCATTGCATCGCGGGCATTAAACCCCAGATTCAAAACCATATTCTGAATCAAATCGCGATTAGCCTTGACACAACAGTCTTTCGCCCGCAGCCGGGAAATAATTTCGGTTTTTTTCGATACCCCGTGCTCCAGCAGCAAAATGCTGTCCTGAATCAACTCATTAAAATTAAGCGGTTCAAAACGACGTTCCTTCTCGCGCGAAAAGACCAACAGCTGCGAGGTCAGATGCGAAGCGCGGCGACAGGCCTTGATAATAATATCCACATATTTGCCGATTTTCTTCTGCTCACCCGGTGTCATCTTCATGCGGATAAACTCCGCAGCACCCTGTATCCCGGCCAGCATATTGTTAAAATCATGCGCCACCCCGCCGGCCAAACGGCCGAGAGATTCCATCTTTTGCGACTGGCTGAGCTGCAACACCCGCTTGCGCAAAGTCCGGCTACGGAAAACAACCCCGGCCAAAGCCAAGGCAAACCCCAAAAACAGCCACAAAAAATAGCGGGCGTAACGATGCGACCAAAAACTCCCGCCCCTTTCGTTTTCCGTCGTCCACTTGTAACGGATATACAATCCCTGTTCGGCGGAAATTTGCTCCAAAACCTTATTGACCAGCCGGATGAACATCCGGTTCTCCGGTTCCGCCGCCCACGAAAAACCATAAGAAGAACCGACAACCGGCGCAATATAACGCATATTTTTGAGCCTATATTTCTCAATCATATATTTGGTTCGCAGAATATCTCCGACATAAAACCGAACCTTGCCGGAATTAACCGCTGCAATGGCCGCCTCCGCCGTCGGATAAATCTTATAATCATGCCGTAAATCGCCGGCAATCATTCGATGTCCGGCCGTAATCCGGTCTATCGCAATCAGCTGAGGCAGAACATCGTCCAGATTATTGATAAAAGCCCCATAATCATTGGTAAAAATCCCCAGCGACGACGCGATATAGGATTCGCTCGCTGCCAAACGCAGGCTTCTGGCCCTTTCCCCGGAAATAAAGCTCAGGGCGGCAATCTTTTTCTGTCGCAGCAATTCCGCCCCCTCTTCCCAGTTTGAAACCGGAACCGGATTCAAATCCATATTCAGGCTTCCGGCAATAACTTCCCAATAACCGGCAGCAATACCTTCCGGCCGCCGCAGCGCGGCATTATATTCCTCATAAGGGGGCATATCGCGAATAACGCCGACTTTCAGGCGGGTGTGGTCTTTCAGCCATACCTGCTCGCTGGCCGAAAAATTCAAGTGCAAAGGCTCGGTAAATGCCTCGGAGAAAGCGGCATCCTCAGCTTCGGATCCGTTAAACATCAGCGAGGCCGCGGCCAAACCGGCCACCGCCGCCGCCATCAGTACAATTATGACTTTTCTCAATTCTGCGGCTTCCTTCCACAAATAATTCCTTGTTTATATTGTAACTCCTGATTTTATAATTACAAGCTAAACTGTTCGCCAAAATCAGCTGTTTTTAGGCCGAAAAAGCAAAAATAGCCTTGACTGATAATCTTTACATGTTAAAAAAAGACATAAAATTGAATTTTGAATATTTTTTAATCATATACGAAAGAAAATCGAGATGTTGACACCTAAAAATAATGCCTCTTTTTTGCGTACGGAAATTTTGCTTCAAGTTGCCAAAAGCTTCTTGGAAGACCGCTTTGCCAACGCAGACCGCATTCCCGAAATCATCCGTCCCGACGGCTCGCAACCCTTGCGGGGAAGCCTTGACGCCGACCGCACCTATATTAAATATGCCGCCATCGCGGCAATGGGTTTTGATCCCGATACCGAACACGGAACCGACATCTCGCTGAACGGCTACGGACAAAAAGCCCTTGACCGGACAACTGCAGCCCCGAGCGTCCTCTCCGTTATCAAAGCATCTTGCGCCGCCTGCATGAGCCAAAGATATCTGGTCAGCGACAACTGCCGCGCCTGTCTTGCCCGCCCCTGCATGCTCAACTGCCCCAAACAGGCAATTGAAGTTGCCGACCGGGCTGTCATTGACCAGGCCAAATGCGTCAAATGCGGCCGTTGTGCCGACGTTTGTCCCTACAACGCCATTATCAAAGTCCCCTTGCCCTGCGAAGACGCCTGCCCGGTCGGAGCCATTACCAAAGGCGAGGACGGACGCGAACACATTGACCATTCCAAATGCATTTCCTGCGGCAAATGTCTCAACTCCTGTCCTTTTGGTGTAATTGTCGAAACCTCGCAGATGGTTGACGTCTTGCGCGAAATCAACACCCCGGGACAAAAAGTTGTCGCCATGCTGGCACCGGCCATTCTCGGCCAATTTGCCGGCAGTATTAACAATCTGGTCGGGGCTCTGAACAAAATCGGTTTCAGCCACGTTATTGAAGTCGCCGTTGGTGCCGACATTACCACTATGAAAGAAGCCGCCGAGTTCATCGAAAAAGCCGAAAAAGGCGAACAACTGATGACAACTTCCTGCTGTCCGGCCTACTTCAAAGCCGCTGAAATTCATATTCCGGAAATTCAACCTTACGTTTCCCATACCAAAACACCGATGTATTATACTGCGGAATTGGTCAAAAAAGAACAGCCGGATTGCAAAACCGTATTCATCGGCCCTTGCCTGGCCAAACGGGTTGAAGCCGAAAACGACCCCAATGTTGATTATGTCATCACCTTTGAAGAAATCGGCGCTATTCTCAATGCCGCCCAGATTAACGTGGCGGAATGCGAACCGATCGGCTTCACCGAAGTTTCCTGCGCTCAGGGACGCGGCTTCTCTGTTTCCGGCGGAGTAGCCGGCGCCGTTGCCAGCCTGATCGAAGGTAAAGTGAACTATCAGCCGTTAAAAGTTGACGGCCTGACCAAAGAAACCGTCAAACTTCTCAAACGTTACGGCTCCAAAGCGGCCTCCGGGGCAGTTTGTACCAACCCCGACGGCTGCCCCTTCAACATGATTGAGGTGATGTGCTGCGAAGGCGGATGCGTAGCGGGCCCCGGCTGCGTGGCGTTGCCGAAAAAATCGGCCAAAGCTGTTGAAACCTACACGGCTCAGGGAAGTGACCTTAAGGAAAAAATGTAAAAAAAAACAAAAAAAGGAATCTGAAAATTCAGATTCCTTTTTTTTCACCAACCACACGTCAGGAAAAAAGCGCCAATAAATATTGCCGTTCCTGTTCTTTCTTTCTGGCAATCTGCTCAAGCCGCAGTTTCATCATTCTGACTTCTGCCGCAATGTCAATATCCAGCTCCAGACGCACGCATAAAGCTTTCAACTGCTCAATCTGATTTGGCATCAGAGCATAATTTGACATCAGACGCTTAACAAAAACCTTGGCCTGTTCAGCAAGGAAGTCGGCATTTTGCTTTTGAATTTCCGTCCGATAACGGTATAACATTGCCAAATGTTCAAACAATTGGGACAAATCGTCATCCCAATAGCTGTCGTTATCAGCATTTTGAGGCATGGCGTCAACATACTGCTCAAACCACGTTGCATCATATTTGCCGTCGACATCAAACACCCAGATATTCAGCGCCGTCAAAAAAGCACGAGGACGAAAATGCCCGGACAAATTGGCCAAATCCAATGAAGTTAATGTCAGTTTCCGAAATTCAGCCGAATAATTCTGAAAATTCATTCCCGGATTCCAATTCATCAAAGCAACTTCCCATCCATGAACGCGAACATAATCGTCTATCGAAGAATTAAGCATCAAAAACAGCTCGTAAACATACTCCGGATGCTTCCGTGTCAGCCGCAGGACAAAATCCAGCCACGCTCCGACCAGCCCCTCTTCATCAGGACATTTAACCAAACCTTCCTGAAAAATCCGGTAAACTTCTCTCCCGAAGTCAATGTCACTAACCGTTTCGTCAGCCATATCCAAAATACGCTGCGATAAACGAATTCTGAACGCATAGGGCAGATAAACATCTTCCTGCAAAAAAATATGCAGTTCAACCGCTTCCATATTTTCCGAAAAGATGTCAATTTGTTCAAGCAATTCATTTCTTTGCATACGATCCAGCTCCACATGCGCATAAATTTCTGCCATTGCTTCCATCGCAACCAGCCGAACTAAACCATGTTGTACGCTTCGATGCCTTCCGAGATAAATAATAAGCCCCAATGCTTCCTTAACAAACTTCGGATGCTGAAGAGCAACATCTTTAATCAGAGCAATCAATGCCGGAGAATCCCGAAAAATTGCAAATTTCTTGAAATAAATCAAACTCCATTCCAGCATTTCCGGTGCATTTCGCGCTTTGTCCAAAATAATGTCGGCCATACGCTGGTCATCGACAACAAGCTGTATCCAGTCCTGCAGCTCCCGGGTTTCATCTTTATCTATAAAACGGGCAATCACACTACCCGCAATCCGGGGAGTCGCCAACAAACAGTCGTCTTCTTCATCGTAACTGTTCAGCAGATTCCATAAGGCCGGCCAATTTGGAGCCTTGACAAACTCATCCGCAAAAACCTCGTCAAAATCGTCATAAGCATCAAAACAATCGTTAAGCGGAACCGGAATCTCATTTCCCGATATCAGATTTCTGACGATCCAAAACTTTGCCTGATTTTTGACTTCGTCGCCATACAAGCCGAAAATTGCCTGCTTCACCAAAACATTGTCATTAAATTTCATCTTGTATTGTTTTTAATTAATAAATAAATTTATTTCATAACAATATTATCATGGTTGATGTTAATGATAATCAGCATAATCTCCACAATAATATTTAAATCGGAATGTATATTACGTTATCCGCCCCCCAAAAGCAAGAGCGAATTTTCAACTTAACTAAAAAATGTCCAATTAGTGCCGCAAACTGTAATCATCGTTGCTGTCATAATAAATGTAAACGTCTTTGGAATTCATCAATTCCAAATCCCGAAACAAATTCAGCCTTTCCGGTGCCAGCCCCTTTTCAGCAATCACTTTCAAATCTTCCAGATAATAATAATACGCTCCCGGAAAATTCGGCGTATCCAGAATCTTATAATTTTGTTTCATCATCTCGGCCGCCGCTTCCCCGGCTTTGCGAGCATTATCCATACGCTTTTTCTCTTGTTCCTCAATCAGCTGTCTTTCTGTCTTCACCACCTGCTTCTGGGGCAAATCAACCTCAATCTCATAAACAATATCATCCGTCACGGCTTCGGCACGGAAAACCAAGGCCAAAATCCCAAACGCAGCGCCCGCTGTCAGAATAAATACATTTCTTTTCACTTTTACACCTGCATTTTTATTATGATAAGACAAATATAATCAAATATTTTTAACAAATTAATAATATCTGTATTATATTATAAAATATATTCTTTTAATAAAACTAAAGAAAACCCGATGAAAGAAAAATTGTTTACACTCCTGGCCTTGAGTTTTTTGCTGTTTTCCGGCAACGCCCGGGCTGCCTTCGAAGCAGAACGTTTCTTCTCTTGCGAAGCAATGAAAGTTCCGTTGCACATCGTATTCAAAACGGCCTACGGACAGTTGGTTCATGATGTTTCTACAGAAGAAAAACAGCTCCGGGAAATAAAGAAGTCCCAAACCGTTCCGGAAAAACTTTTCCTGGATTCCAGCCATCACACAATCCAATCGGACGGTTATGTCAAGCTTAGCTCAGCCATAACCGAATATATCTCCGAAGAAAATGTCTGCCTTATCCCCGAAGAAATAGAAGTTTTCATCGGCTATAAAGATCCTCTTATCTACATTGCCAAGGAATTCCGTTCCAAACCCTGCGAATTCTCGGTCATGCTGCGCCATCAGCAGGTTCACCAGCAAATCAACATCTATACGCTGCAATACCTGCTGCCGCTGATGAAAGATGCCATCATTCAGGCAACACAAAACATTAATCCGATTGTCATCAAGGGCAAGGGAAACGTTAATCAGGACATTAAAAAACTTCAAGACGAATACATTGCCGCCGTCAAACCCATTTTGGACGCTTTTGACCAAATCAGAGAACAGGAACATCGCAAGTTTGACGAAGTAACCGGCTATAAAATTGATGAAAAACTGTGTCAGTCATATAACCGCCGGCGGGAAAAAGCGCTCCGTACCGCAAACGGCCCGTATTAAGCTTCTTTCAGCTTCAACTTATGCCCCCGCACAAAAAGGACATAAAAAATCAAAGCAGCCAACAACGGAAATGCCGTAAATAAATACATATCGCGATATCCCCATGCTTCGGCAACCATACCCAAAAGCATAACTCCTAAACCGATTCCCAAATCATTTCCGGTAAAAAGTGTCGCATTGGCAGCACCAATTCGGTTGCGCGGAACGTCCCTGACCGCCATTGTCTGCAAACTGGTAATCATTGCCCCAAACCCCGTACCGTAAATCACGGCCACCACCATCAGCATCCGGCTGCTGCGCAAATCCGCCAACAAAACCAGCGCAATCAACAAACATACAAATCCCGGAATAACGGTATAATCAAATCCCCAACGGTCAACCATTTTTCCCATCAACGGCCTTGTCAACAAAATCGAAAGGGCATAAACGACAAAAAAACCGCCAATATTTTGAATTCCCTTCTCTGCGGCAAACAACGGCAGAAAACTAATCACGCCGCCATAAGCCATTGCCACCCAAAACAACATAACTCCGGGAATAATTGCCTCTTTTTCATACAACCCACCGTTAACTGCCGGTCGAACAACCTCCGGAGACTTGCATTTCAGAAAAAAAGCGGCAGCAAATGCCAAAACCCCAAAAACGGCAGCGGTAAAAAAAACCGAAGCATCGCCGTAACGCATTTCAATATAAATGCCGGAAGCCGGCGCCAGCGCCATTGCCAAAGAGTTTGCCAAAGAAAAATACCCCATTCCTTCCCCAAAACGGGCTTTGGGAATCATTTCGCTGGCAATCGTCGAAGTCGTCGTCCCGGCAAATCCCCATCCAAAACCGTGAATAATCCGCACGACCATAAGAGCACCTATACTGGCCGTCAACCCGTATGAGAAAATAACCATGGCAAAAACGCTCAAGCTGCCTACTAGTATAAATTTCTTACGATGGCGATCCAACAAATATCCGGTCAGCGGACGCGCCAAAACCGTAGAAAATGTAAAAATCCCCAAAACCATCCCCACCACGGCATCGCTGCCGCCAAGCTTCTGAACATAAAGCGGCAATATCGGAAAAACCATCTGAAAACAAAAAAACACCATAAAGTTAATAAATGTAATCAGAAAAAAATTGTATGTAAAAATCGGTTCGCTGTTTTGCATAGAAATCATACCTCGCCTCCGTGCTGAATATAAATATAAGCGCCCCGGCTTATTTATCAATTATTTTTTATATACCAAAAAAGTAAGCTGCAGCTTCAGACTACAGCTTACTTCAGGAGTTATATTAAAATCGGATTACAGAATTTTAATTTGTCCGGCCGCAATTCTCCCGCGGTCATCATAAATTTCAAACCCCACTCTCTGAGCACTGTCAAGCCCGGGTAAGCCCGCCTTTTCCAGCTGGCTTACATGAACAAAAACGTCCTTTGCTTCACCATCGGGAGAAATAAATCCATAACCTTTTTTACTGTCGTACCACTTAACTGTACCTTGCTTCATCAAGCAATCTCCTATAAAAAAATTCAGTACGTAACAAATACTTGTACCTTTTCGGCACAAAGCAACACTATCGCCACAACTAATCATGGTCAACAATAAATACTTGTATAGCTGGTATATGAGATTACACTAAAATTTAGTCTTGACTATCAGCATAAATAAATGTTTCATTATTGTTCATCACGCGCAAATCATCATACAAAGCTTCATTGTCAGGCGCCCTCCCGGTTTGGGCGATAACCTGCAAATCATAAAGATAATCTTCATAAGCGGTTTGATAACGCGGCTTAACCGAACTCTGAAACCGTTGCAGCAGATCTTCGGCTTCCACCTCTGCCTCCGCCTGATAACGTGCTGCCAGTTCGGCATCAAACTGCACTTCCTGCGCTCCTGCCGATACTGCCCCGGCAATACCGGCCCATAATATGCTGCAACTTAATAAAATCTTCATTCTTATTCCCTCTGAAAAGATATTTTAGTAAAATTATTTTAATATTTTAATAATATCCTGTCATTGTCATTCAAAAGAGAACAAACATATGCCCAAACTTGCATTTTTCCTGCTGTCGGCTCTGGCCGTTTTTTCGTTGCCGTCACACGCGGCAGAAATCGGCACCGTCTCCTGCGATGCTCTCAACCCTAACCCGCATATTATCTTCAAAACCTCTTACGGCCAGCTTGTCCATGACATATCTACCCCCCAGCATCAAATCCAAGCCATGAGCAGCCGCCCGGAAAAAGGCATTCTCATCGATGGCTTGGCAACTGCAACAACCCTCGGATCAATCCGTATAAATACCGCCCACGGTATCAAAATTTCCGATAACGACTACTGCATTATCCCCGACGAAATCGAAGTCTATTTCGGCTATTCCAACCCCACAATATATGTCGCCAAAGAATATCCCGTAGACAGCTGCCGTTTTTCCCTGATTATCCGCCACGAACAAACCCACCAACGAATAAACATTTTAACCATGCAATATTTTTTGCCAATTATCCGCAGCGCTGCCGAAAAAATAATCCGCCAGGCCCGCTCCGTAAAAATCAGCACCCCAACCGATGACCGGCTAGCTCTGGCGCTGCTCCAACGCTACTACGCCATTAAATTGATGCCGATCATCGAGAAATTTAACCTCGCCCGGGAACAAGAACACCAAAAACTCGACAACAGCACCAATTATGCAATGGAATACGACATCTGCAATAAGTTCGAGCAAACAACCGGAGAATAACCCCTTTTCGCAAACGCCTCATATAAACAAACAAGCCGCAAAAGCGGCTTGTTGATGAGTCCAAATAGCTTTAAGAATTATAAAAGTTTAAGATTACCGGCAGCTATGCGGCCACGGTCATTATACGGTTCATAAGCTATTCTTTGTCCGGTTGCCACAGATCTCAAACCAATCTTTTCCAATTGGGTAGCATGAACAAAAATATCTTTAGAAGCGTCATCAGGAATAATGAACCCGTAACCCTTTTGCATATTATACCATTTCACATTTCCAAAAAACATTTTATATTTCCTTCCAGAAAGGTTATTCGGTTATCAAGGCTTTTGCCCTGACAACTGATAGTTTAATCAAAAAAAGAAAACTTTCAATACGCAAAGTTCGACACCACATATCGAAAAATATTAACACCGGCTGATATATAATCACTTAAAACACAATATCCAGCCTGGATTTGCAAGAAAATCACACCTTTTTGAAAAGCCATAAAAAAATCATTTTCACCCCAAATAATTTTATTTTTTTCCACAGGGACACTTAAAATTTTGCCCTTATATAGAAACAAATTACGAGTCGCAATTCAAAATTTTTCCTAAACTTCTACTCTCTACACTAATTTTTTCAACTTATTTCCCGTTCAAAAACAAATTTCCTCCCGATTCCATTCTCTAAATTCCCGAATAAACAAATAAAATGCCCCAAAACTCTATTTTTCATATTCAAGCTACCTTTTTCTATATAATCCCCCATCATTTTCTGCTCTCTTCTTATAGAGGCACGCTAAATTTTCAGTTCTCTTTATTAAGACATCCTTCGATCGCAACCTCCTCTCCCTCGCTCTGTCATCTCCCTCTCCTTTCTTATCCCGGTCATCCCTCGTTTTCGTAAGAAAACGTCAAGAGATCTTCGAATTTTCCTCTTTCCTGTCACAGCACGACGTTTTCCCTCTTCTACATACCATGGCGTTTTTCCCCTCCTGTCACTCCGGCCTATTTTTTTATCTGTCACTCCGGCCTGTTTTTTATCTGTCACTCCGGCCTGTTTTTTATCTGTCACTCCGGCCTCCGAGCCGGAGTCCAGGTCAATATT